>CAZOWC010000223.1:0-1516 GCA_964583375.1 uncultured Flavobacteriaceae bacterium | reverse complement strand
CAAAAGACTTATGGCCATCCAAAACAGTTTCAGTCCAAGCTGATTTTTCAATTGGTTTAACGCCAGAAACTGGGTATTCACTTGGCATATTTGAATAGACTCTTTGAGCCACTGCATTGGGAATGTCAAATGTAGTGAGTGTAAAAAGCTTTATTCCTATTGTCTTATTCACAAATTCATAGAATTTGTTAAATGCATCTTGAGGATGATTATTTTTTTTCGATAAAGAGTCTAATAATTCAGAATATTCATTCATTTATAATCCTGTATTAATCTCCTTTCACATGGATGTTAAGATCCATGCTATGGTCTTTAGAAAAAATTAGATTTCCACGACAATCAAAAATTCCCGGAATCTCCTTTTTAACCTCATTGTCTCCAAAAACATTCATTGTGCAAACATGCAAAAGAGTAGTAACTTTGTCAGTATGATTCCACGCTGAATGACTTTTTGATGAGTCAAAATGAAGAGAGTCGCCTGTTTCAAGAATATTAACCTTACCATCAATATAGATAGTAATAGCTCCTTCTAGTATATAAAAAAACTCTTCTCCTTCATGGCTTACAGACTCTGTTCTATGACCAGGCAATTCATGAATGATTACGCTATTAAGAGTCTGTCCAGGAAATGAGTCCGATAGACGCTCATATTGAAGCCCATTTTTATTTATCGTATAGACATCGCGTTCTTGATGCCTTGTAATCGATGATTTACTTTTGGGCTGGCTAAGAAAATTAGAAACATCAGACTTGAGGAAGTTAGCAATAGATGTCAATGAAGTAAGTGAAGGGGAGGTAAGCCCTCGTTCAACTTGAGAAATAAAACCTATGGAAAGTCCACATGAGATAGCCACTTCTTTCATCGAGAGTTTGAGTTCTTTTCGACGAAGCCTTAACTTTTCCCCTAGGGTATTTTCTGAATCTTCTTGAATTATTGTATATGTTTTTTCCATAGAAGGCTTTTTATGCAAATTTTAGTATATGTAAAAATATATTAACATATTTTTATTGATATTGTTCTAGATGAACAAAAAATATATAAAAATTTAGTATAACTAAAATAAATTAGTCAAATATAGAAAAGTGTGTTAATATTGATTCCCAGTTAATAAGTTAACTAGGATTATTTTTTTATAGGAGAGATAAAAATGAATGTTAAATTTAGCAAAAATCCACTAGGTTTAATTGCATCGATGTTCTTTGCAATTTTATTTACATTTAGCTCAAATGCAGTATATGCAAAGAGCTATGAAGTGGCTTATTTATCAGCTAGTTCTGCAAATACTTGGCTTGGAGCTTCAGTTAAAACAATGGAAGCAGTAGCTGCTGCAAATGATATAAACATCACAGAGTTTGATGGGCAGTTTGATCCAGCAAAGCAAAATGCACAGCTTCAAGACATAATTGCATCTGGAAAGTATCAGGGCATTATCGTTTGTGCAGCTTACGGTGTGGGTATGATTCCAGATCTTGAAGAGGCCATAGCTGCAGGTATTGAGATTGTAGTACTTAATCA
>CAZOWC010000222.1:0-1541 GCA_964583375.1 uncultured Flavobacteriaceae bacterium | reverse complement strand
ACATTTTGCAAGTTCATTGTGACTAAAAGCGTCCTAGACCCAAGATTTGCTGCTGCTGCTGCTGCTTCACAACCCGCATGACCAGCACCAACAACAATCACATCAAAAGAAGAATCAAACATGGCTGTTTTGTTTCACGTGGAACATTTTTATAAAATCATCTTCTAACTCTCGCATTTCAGATTTTTGATCGTTGGATGCGTCTTTTTTCCCTAAACAATGTAAAACACCATGGACGAGGACTCTAAGCGTCTCATTTTCAATGCTTTGCCCTTCCTCTTCCGATGAAAGGCCTACAGCCCACAAAGAAATAAAAAATTCTGCGCTGAGGGTTTTGTTTTTGCTGTAATCAAATGTAATAATATCCGTATCGGTGTCGTGGTTAAGATATTTTTGGTTGAGCTCAAGTAAACGTTCTTTAGAAATAAAATTGAAAACCAATCGATCAATTAAAAAACCATATGTGCTGACAAAGGACTCCATAACAGGACTAACCTCCTCTGGAGAAATATAATCAGGTGTGTTGTTGAATATTATAATGACTTTAATTTTTTGCAAATATAAAGGATTTAATAAAGTGTACCGCTTATAAATGTTTGGAAGCTGTTATCTTTACTGGAAAAAAATGGAGACAAGGGTACGATTTGCACCTAGTCCTACGGGGCCTTTACATATTGGAGGGGTAAGAACTGCCTTGTTTAGCTACCTTTTTGCAAAGAAAAATAAAGGGGTCTTTATCCTCAGAATAGAAGATACAGACCAAAATCGTTATGTTGAAGGCAGTGAGGCCTATATACAAGATGCCCTGGAATGGGCTGGAATGCGCCCCGATGAAGGACCGGCAAATGGAGGCGCTTACGGTCCTTACAGGCAAAGTGAACGAAAGGACATCTACAAAAAGTATATAAAAGGGCTCATTGCTAAGGGTAAGGCATATTATGCTTTTGATGATACCGAAACCTTAGCTGAAGCAAGAAAAAATGCAGAAATAAAGGGTAATACCTTTAGGTATGGTGCTGAAAACCGAATGCTATTCAACAATAGTTTAACCCTGAATAAAGCTGAAATAGATGCTCAATTAAAAGGAGATTATGTTGTAAGGCTAAAGGTAGATCCAGGAAACATAATTTCAGTTTACGATGAGATTAGAGGAACAATCAAACAGGACAGTAATTTATTAGACGATAAAATACTCCTCAAAGCAGACGGAATGCCAACCTATCACTTTGCTAATGTGGTAGACGATCATCTGATGAAGATAACCACAGTCATAAGGGGTGAAGAGTGGCTTCCCTCTTTGCCTATACATCAACTGCTCTATGATGCTTTTGATTGGACCGCTCCACAATTTATGCACTTACCCCTGATCTTAAAGCCTTCTGGAAAGGGAAAACTATCCAAAAGAGACGGAGACAAGGAAGGGTTTCCTGTATTTCCTTTGAACTGGGGAGAAACTGCTAAAGGCTTTAAAGAAAGTGGGTTTTTAGCCGAGGGTTTTATCAATTATCTTGCGCTATTAGGCTGGAACAGTGGAACTGAAC
>CAZOWC010000221.1:0-1568 GCA_964583375.1 uncultured Flavobacteriaceae bacterium | reverse complement strand
AAACTAATTCTACTATTACTATTTATTCCATTTGTAAGTTTTGGGCAAAATGTCTTTTCTAAAAAAACAAATTTCATCATTTTTTTTACAGATGATCAGGGTTATAATGACGTAGGATGTTTTGGATCTCCAGATATAAAAACACCCAATTTGGACAACATGGCTAGAGGTGGGATGAAATTCACCAATTTTTATGCACAACCACTTTGCGGTCCCTCAAGAGCAGCATTGTTAACGGGCAGCTATCCAATTCGAATTGCCGAACCAAAAAACACCAAAGATTTTCACACAAAATTGCACCCAAAAGAGGTAACCATTGCTGAATTATTAAAAAATGAAGGTTATCAAACAGCTTGTATTGGAAAATGGCATGCGGGGGAAGAGCCAGAACAAATGCCCTTAGAACAAGGTTTTGATTATTATTACGGCACGCCAAAATACAATGGAAATTCAAAATTAATAGAAGAATCTCCTTATCGTAGTCCAATCTTGAGGAATAAGGATACATTAATGGTTATTAACACGGTTGAAGAAATGGGTTTACTCACAAATAATTACACAAAAGAGGCAACAGATTTCATAAAAAAAAATAAAAAAAATCCTTTTTTCCTTTATCTAGCCCATAATATGCCACATGTTCCTATTGGCGCTTCCGAAAAATTCAGAGCTAAATCAGAAGGTGGTTTTTATGGTGATGTCATTGAAGAATTGGATTGGAGTATGGGAGAAGTTCTAAAGACTTTGAAAGAAGAAGGACTCGAAGAAAATACACTGGTGATATTTGTTTCAGATAATGGTCCCTGGATTGAAGAAAAAATTGGAGATCATGCAGGAAGTGCATATCCCCTTAAAGGAAGTAAAGCACAAACATGGGAAGGAGGTGTTCGTGTACCATGTATTATGCAATGGAAAGGACAAATAAAAGAGGGAGTGACCAATACAGAATTGCTGACAACAATGGATTTTTTTCCAACTTTTTTAGAGTTTTCTGGGGCAAAAATTTCTCAGAAACTGACCATTGATGGAAAGAGTTTTAGTGATGTTCTTCTGAAAAATAAAAAAAGTAAACACGATTTTTTTTATTATTATGCATATACTCACTTACAAGCTGTAAGAGACAAAGATTGGAAATTGGTAGTGCCTCGTTCTAAAAACCCTGATTATATGAAATGGAGGGGACGTAAAATAAATGCCGTGAAAGAGGTACAACTTTTCAACATGAAAAATGACAAAGAAGAACAGTATAACCTTGCGGAGCAAAACCCTGAGAAAGTAAAAGAGTTGATGTTATTGATTGAGGAAGGTAGAGAAGAGTTAGGCGATCACAACAGAATAGGTAAAGGTGCTCGATTTTTTGATGACAACCCAAAAACTCATCGCATCGACGAATATAATAAATGGAAAAATAATCAAAAAGAGAATTGATATTATTAAACCGTAGGCATATCTTCATCTTTTAATTCAGCAACTTCTAATCCACGTAAGTAGGTTGTACTTTCATTTCCAACTGACATTAAGTATATTAGAATTATGAATATATCTTATTTAGGTTTATTGGTTTTGATTAT
>CAZOWC010000220.1:0-1609 GCA_964583375.1 uncultured Flavobacteriaceae bacterium | reverse complement strand
CGGTCAAATGTTTCTTTAGCCATAATTGTTGTTGTTTCAATGTTATTTTTAGGAGTGCAAATTTATTATTTTTTTTTATTCCATTAATCCTTTTACATATTTTTTTTGAATTAAATTAAATAAAAAACAGACTATTTCTAAAATCTTCTCTCTGAGGGGATTGATTTATAAATTACGGGGGTTTACCTGTAAGCATTCCTTTCCATCGAAAGAATCATCAATAAGAAGAGACAACTGCAAGTTCAATCAGTTGATTTTTGTTACTTTGTAATTCAATATTAATAGCTAAAAACATTCAATCAGTATTGATCATTCTATATGAGTCTATGTATCATTGTCCCCTGTTATAATGAAGCTGAACGAATCCCTTTAACTGTTTTTGAAACTTTTCTTTCTCATTCAACCAAAACTGAAATTTATTTTGTCAATGACGGATCTACAGATACTACATCTGAAGCGTTGAATAAGTTTCGCCTTCAACATCCTAGACAAGTGGAACTTATAGATTTAGAAAAAAACTTTGGTAAAGGCAATGCGGTTCGTGAAGGAATCCAAAATGCTATCGAAAATAGTGACTGCAATACATTTGCTTACCTAGACGCAGACTTATCTACTTCACTTTACGAATGCGTTCATTTGGCAGAACTAATTGATAAAAATACTGAATTTGTTTTTGGTTCACGTATCAAAAAAATTGACAATACAATAAAACGCAAGTGGTTTCGATTTATTGTTGGAAGAATTATTGCGACAGCTATTTCAAAAGCACTCAGCTTGGCGGTTTACGACACCCAATGTGGCTGTAAACTTTTTACTCGAAATACGGCCCAAATTGCCTTTAAAACTTCTTTTATTTCACCTTGGCTATTTGATGTTGAAATTTTTTTTCGTCTCAAAAACTATTTTGGAATTAGGGCATTTAAAACAAAAAGTGCTGAAATACCATTGAAAAATTGGAAGGATCAAGGCAGATCGAAAATTCAATGGACCTATGGATTTAAAATGTGGTTCGATTTATTAAAAATTAAGCGTGCCTATAACTAATGAACATATTCAAACAGCAACTTTTTAATCACCGCTACGCCTTAAGCTTTTGGATATTGGTTTTGATACGAAGTTATTTTAATGCTGTACTCCCTTTGATGGATAAAACTGAAGCGCGTTATGGTGAAATTGCGAGACTGATGAGCGAAACGGGAAACTGGATTACACCCCAAATAGATTACGGTCTTCCGTTTTGGGCAAAGCCACCCTTGTCAACGTGGACCTCAGCACTCTCCGTTTCGATTTTTGGCAGCGCTGAATTTTTTGTTCGACTTCCCTATCTCATCGTCTTGGTTGGGTTGGCGCTTTTTATTGGAAAATATACCAAAGGCCATGTTCAGTCTTATTATTTACTTGGTATAATAACCCTCAGTATACCCGAATTTTATCTTCATGCTGGGGTTATATCTACGGATACCTTTTTGACCTGCGGTGTCTCTCTGAGCATGCTTGGATTCTGGGAAGCCCTTCGCGATGAGGCAAAACCCTATTGGGGGTATCTCTTTTTTGAAGGTATGGGAATTGGACTACTCTCCAAAGGTCCCATAGTTGGTATATTAACCCT
>CAZOWC010000219.1:0-1618 GCA_964583375.1 uncultured Flavobacteriaceae bacterium | reverse complement strand
AAAAGAGTAAATGGTAAATGAATATCTATTCTTAAAACTGCTGGGATAGAGGTTAAAGTTGGTATTCTATCCGAGCAGGCTTCTTTGGATCACGCTGGTTTTTTTTCTTCTCAGAGTAGCTGCCGGCCCTGGATTACGCTTAAGGTAGCAGCAAGTCTCGATGGGAAAATCGCTACTAGAGAAGCTGACAGTAAATGGATAACTGGCTCTTCTGCTCGTCATTTTGTTCATAATATGAGACGAAAACATGATGCAATTATGGTTGGTAGTGGAACAGTAAAATCCGATGATCCTAGTCTTAATGTGAGAGGTTTGGGGACTTGTATTCAGCCATTTAGGATCGTCCTGAGTTCTAATTTAGAAATTCCAATAAAAAGTAAATTGGCCAATACAATTCATGAACAGCCAGTTTGGATATTCCATTCAAAAGAGGTATCTGAAGAGCGTAAGAATAAATGGCTACAATTAGGAGCTAATTTGTTTGAATGCCAGGTTGACGATTTTGGAATTTCTGTAAAAGATGTTATGCAAAAATTATCAGATAAAGGGATAACGAGATTACTTTGCGAGGGAGGTGGCAAACTTGCGGCTTCGCTTATTCGTTCAGAAATGGTTGATGAAATAATTACACTTCATGGAGGCGTGACCATTGGCGCCGACGGGTTTCCCAGTATTGGAGAATTGGGGGTTTATGCGTTGATTGATGCAAAACGTTGGCGGTTGGATAAGACAATATCTTTTGACACTGAAGTTTTAAATATTTGGCACCCAACCGACAAATATTCAAAAAATTAAACTATTTCTTTATTGAACTACTTTTGCTGCAAACTTTTATAGGTTACCGTAATTAGTAATTTTAAATATTTTTGGAGCTTAATCTCGAATGTTTACAGGAATAATTACAGATGTGGGTGAGATTATCCAATTAGAAAAGAAGGGTGACCTTCGTGCTCGGATAAAAACAAATTATGATGCAAAAGGAATTGCATTTGGGGCATCGATAGCCTGTGATGGAATTTGCCTCACGGCAGTAGATTTTGGGGACAATTGGTTTGATGTTGAGATCAGCGCAGAGACTGTCTCTAAAACAATTATAGGAACTGGTCTGTGGGAAATTAGTCATAAGGTGAATTTAGAGCGCTCACTGAAAATTGGAGACGAGCTTGGTGGTCATATTGTTTCTGGTCACGTGGATGGGATTGCAAAAGTTTTATCTATTAAAGATGAAGGTGACAGTACCAGATTTGTGTTCGAAGTTTCCAGGGAATTAGCCCGTTTTATTGCTCCAAAAGGATCTGTAGCTTTAAATGGTACGTCTTTAACTGTTAATGAGGTGAAAGATAGCACATTTGGAATAAATTTGGTTCCACATACAAAAAAAGTAACGTCATGGGATACGACTGAAGTTGGCGACCCTATAAATTTAGAAATTGATACTCTTGCAAGATACGTTGCGCGCTTAGCAGAATATCAGTAATATATGAGTAATATTAATTCCTCGGCTAAGTTTCTTTTTAACCAAATAGAGCAAATAATGTGAGTACGTTAGGAATTTAATCCCAACTTGTTTATAAGAGCTGGGATTTTTTCCTTAAATCGGAAAAAACCATGTGTTGCA
>CAZOWC010000218.1:0-1666 GCA_964583375.1 uncultured Flavobacteriaceae bacterium | reverse complement strand
CCTACAGCACCAAATAAAGCGGCTCTCATGGCGGTGTCCAAATCTGCACTTGGAGTGATGATGATGGCATTATTACCTCCTAATTCTAAAAGGGATTTCCCTAGTCTTTCTGCTACGCGCTGGGCAACATCTTTTCCCATACGAGTAGATCCGGTGGCAGAGACTAAAGCAATTCTGTGGTCTTCAGCCATCCATTGACCTACAGCAGCCCCGCCATTTATAAGAGTAGAGACGCCCTGAGGAAGTTTGTTGTCCTTAAGAACTTGACTGATAATATTTTGGCACGCAATACTGCAAAGAGGTGTTTTTTCGCTTGGCTTCCAAATGCACACGTTTCCACAAACCCATCCCAAAGCCACATTCCAACTCCAAACCGCAACTGGGAAATTAAAAGCGGAGATGATCCCTACAACCCCTAAAGGATGATATTGCTCGAAGAGGCGATGCAAAGGGCGTTCAGAGGTCATTGTATTTCCGTAAAGTTGACGTGAAAGTCCAACTGCAAAATCACAAATGTCGATCATTTCCTGTACCTCTCCCAAGCCTTCCTGAAGTGATTTTCCCATTTCCCAGGAGACCAATTTTCCCAAGGCTTCTTTTTTCTCTCTCAGCTTGTTTCCAAACTGTCGTAACATTTCTCCTCGGTTGGGTGCTGGAATTTTCTGAAAACTCAAAAATGCGTTTTCAGCCTTAGCTATCGCTTGTTCATAATCCTCTACTCCAGCTCCTTGAACGCTGGCTAGAAAGGACCCGTTTACTGGACTATAGGACTCAATGGTCTCTCCTGAACCGAACCAACTTCCTCCAGAATGACATCCTTTTTGGTTTGATTCAACATTCAATTCTTTGAGTAAGGCTGTGATTTTTTCCATGTTTATTTTTTAAGTTGTGAAGTGAAGGTGCTCTCAAAAATTTTGTCAGCGTTAGACGCTTCAAAGCCATCTCTTCGGTGTTTTCGATTGATTTTAATCGGTTCTATATCTCTGAATACGGGGAGTACACCGCGCTCTGCAAATTCCACATAGCTCCCAGCGATAGCTCTGATTTCTCCATCATAAAATCGAGCTTTTACCTGGTTGGCAACAGAACTACTCTGCCTTAATAGACCGTCTTTGCTCGTTTTTATTTCCCCTCCTGAATCGTTAAGTTCAATTCCTATTGATTTTAGAAATGTATTGAATGATTCAAGTCTGTTGTAGGGTTGCGGCAGGTCGTGTACACTGATGGTGTAGTGGTTTAGATAATAACGGTTGTAAATTACCCAAGCTGCATATTCACTTTCGCTGAGTAAATTTTCATAATCTTCTTTGGTAGGTAACGCCCATAGAGGCGTTTGGAAAAATGTTACTACAGCTTCTACGTCGTTCAAGTCAAGACGGTCAACGGGATCAGTAACCACAGTATCTGTATACTTGGAAATTATTTTTTGAGCGGATTCAGTAAGCGACTCTACCTTTAATTCACTCATAAACACACGAGGAAGATCATCAGTTGGAGGATTGTACCAATACGCATCCAGTTTTTTTGTCTCAAAATGGTAATAATCCATCTTCTTGTAACCGTGAACTAAAAATATTTTTTCAAAAGATGCAATCCCGAGATTGTCAACTCCCATGGTGCGAAAAGCAATATGGTCGTTTACGATGTCTGTTTGACTGTCAACCAT
>CAZOWC010000217.1:0-1671 GCA_964583375.1 uncultured Flavobacteriaceae bacterium | reverse complement strand
CTCATTCATTCGAGAAGGAACGACAAAATCACGAGCCCCTTCCGGAGTAGACTTAATTAAATACGGGGTTTCCACATCTATAAAGCCTGATTTTGAAAGGTAGTTGCGTACTGCCATACTGACTTGATGTCGGAACAATAGATTTTCCTTGACTGGAGACCTTCTTAGGTCTAAATAGCGGTATTGCATTCGCAGCTCTTCGCCACCATCTGTTTGATCCTCTATGGTAAAAGGAGGAGTTTTAGCTGTATTTAATACGCTGAGTTCTTCTACGAGAACTTCAATAGCTCCTGTGGCCATATTGGGATTTTTAGACTCTCTTTCAATAACAGTGCCTTTAACCTGAATGACAAATTCACGACCGAGTCCTTGAGCAGTTTCAAAGACCTCTTTTGGAGTGCGCTCTTCATCAAAAACCAATTGAGTGATTCCGTAACGATCTCTTAAATCGATCCAAACGATAAACCCTTTGTTTCTGTTTTTTTGAACCCAACCGGCTAATGTTACGGTTTGGTTCAGTTGTTCTAAGGAGAGTGCTCCGCAATCGTGTGTTCTATACATGTTTAATAAATGTTGGACAAAAATAAAAAATCCTGAGGGCTGAACCTCAGGATTTTTAAATCTTTATAAAATCTTCTTAAGCCAAAGTTTGATAGAATAAACGATGGTAAAGGTTGCTGGAACGATCACTAGTGTTAGAAAAGTTGCAAATGTCAATCCAAAGATAACAGTCCACGCTAAAGGCCCCCAGAAAATGACATTATCTCCTCCGATATAGATTTTAGGATCCCATTCAGAAAACATGGAAAAAAAGTCAATATTTAGTCCTATGGCAAGTGGAATTAGCCCAAGCACAGTAGTTATGGCAGTTAAAATTACAGGTCTTAAGCGTGCCGCGCCACCCTCAATAATTTCTGGAATGGCCAACTCTTTGGAGAGTAATGTTCCTGAATCTAATTCTTCGGTCAAGTGCTTTCGGTCAATCAGCAGTTGAGTATAATCGAGAAGTACTACACCGTTGTTTACGACAATTCCAGCCAAAGCAATAATCCCCATCATGGTCATAAGTATGACAAAAGGCATTTGGAAAATCATCAAGCCAAGGAAAACGCCAGTAAAACTCAAGAAAATAGAAAGGAGGATAATCAAAGGTTTTGAGATGGAATTGAACTGAAAAACAAGTAAAAGTAAAATCAATCCTAAGGCAGCAGCTAACGCATTTGAGAGAAAGGTCATATTTTTTTCCTGCTCTTCAATTTCCCCTGAAAACTTAAAATTGATACCTTCGGCTAGTTGAAAGTTATTTATTGCATTTTTTACCTGTTCTACAACTTCATTGGCATTGTATCCGGCAAGCACAGAGGAATAGAGGGTTACTACCCGATTGAGTTCACGGTGTTTGATTGCATTAAAACTGGTGATATTTTTTTGGGTAACTAGAGCAGCAACAGGAATTTCTTTAATTCTGCCGTTAGCGGGATCTCTAAATATGATATTTTGATTGAATAGTGCATTGTTGTCATATCGGTTTATTTGATCGAAGCGGACATTAATATCGTAGTCATCCCCGTATTTCTTATAAATTCCAGCTTTGGAACCAAACAGAGAAGTTCTCAAAAGTTGTCCTACTTGAGACGCTGAAACCCCTAGTTCTCCTGCTTTTTTACGATC
>CAZOWC010000216.1:0-1696 GCA_964583375.1 uncultured Flavobacteriaceae bacterium | reverse complement strand
CAATCACCCCAAACTTTTAAGCAACTTCTAATGGTTGGCGGATTAGACAAGTATTTTCAAATTGTAAAATGCTTTAGAGATGAAGATCTTCGTGCCGACAGACAGCCTGAATTTACCCAAATTGACTGTGAAATGACCTTTGTAGATCAAGAAGCTATACTCAGTCAATTCGAAGGGTTGACGAGACATCTACTTAAAGAAATTAAAGGAATTGAGGTTGCAAACTTTCCTAGAATGTCCTATAGAGAGGCAATAAAAACCTACGGCAATGACAAACCCGACATTCGTTTTGGGATGACATTTAAAGAATTTAACGCTCTTGCCCAAGGGAAAGGTTTTGGTGTTTTTGACAGTCAAGAACTAGTAGTAGGAATTGCAGTCCCTGGTGCTGCTGAAATGAGTAGAAAAGAAATAGACGCCTTGATTGATTGGGTTAAAAGACCGCAAATAGGTGCCAAAGGATTGGTCTATGTAAAATGTAATGCCGATGGAAGTTTTAAATCCTCAGCCGATAAATTTTTTACCCATGACGATTTAGCTGCTTGGGCAAAACACAGTGAAGCGCAAGCTGGCGATTTGATTTTGATCCTTTCAGGAGAAGTTAAGGCTACCCGTAACCAACTCAGTGCTTTACGTATGGAATTAGCAGAAAGGCTTGGATTAAGAAATCCAAAAGAATTTGCTCCTCTTTGGATTACAGATTTTCCATTGCTTGAGTGGGATGAGGAAAGCAAGCGTTTCCACGCCATGCACCACCCTTTTACAGCTCCTAAACCAGAATATTTAGAAATGCTGAAAACTGATCCAGGAGCAGTAAAGGCAAACGCTTACGACCTTGTCCTCAACGGAAATGAAATTGGAGGTGGTTCTATTCGAATACACGATCAGCAATTACAATCCCAAATGTTTGATTTACTGGGATTTTCAAAAGAAGAAGCTCAAGCTCAATTTGGCTTCTTGATGGATGCCTTCCAATATGGGGCTCCCCCTCATGGTGGTATTGCTTTTGGCCTCGACAGGCTTGTTGCTATACTTGGTGGGGAAGAAACCATAAGAGACTTTATCGCGTTCCCTAAAAACAATGCAGGAAGAGATGTCATGATTGATGCACCAGCACCATTAAACGATGAGCAATTGAACGAATTGTACCTGAAATCCACCGCACCACCAAAAGAATGAAACTTTTTTTAAGGATTTTCTTTAGCGCTATGTTGATCGCTTTATTCTACGGGATTTACCACAAAGCAAAAGTAGATTTTGAAGAAGGCGAACGGATTATTGGCTTTACAGTTCTAACTGGAGCAATCCTATTTTTACCTCTTTTCCTTTACCACCGTTGGAATGGGAAAAAACTAAAAGATTATACTCTTAGCGAAGAAAATTTAAAAAAGATGCGTGATAACATGCATGGACCTACCCAACTAAAAAGCAAAAGAAAAAATTTAGATTAAATATGTGAAAAGCTACTAATGTTAACTTTAAAAAATCATTTTTCTTAAATACAATTCTCTGTGAAATAATTGAAAATCAGTTTCTTTAATCAAAGAAATATGTTAAAAAACTTACTTGAATAAATATTAAGCGTACCTTTGCATATAATTTTTAAACAAACACATGACTGGTACAGTTAAATTTTTCAATGAAGCTAAAGGATTTGGTTTCATTACAAACGATGAGTCTGGAGAAGATGTATTCG
>CAZOWC010000215.1:0-1700 GCA_964583375.1 uncultured Flavobacteriaceae bacterium | reverse complement strand
CACTCCGAAAGGCGTTCTCTTTATGGAGAAACAAACAAATACTTAAAAGCCAAAGTAGCTACTGCCATAAAGGATGGAATGGAAATTATTTTTTGTTTTGGAGAAGAGTTAAGTGAAAGAAAAGCAAATACTCACTTCGATTTAGTAAAAGAACAACTTTCCACTGCTTTGTTTGATCTTGCGGTTGAAGCCTGGGATCAAATCATACTTGCTTATGAGCCTGTTTGGGCCATTGGTACAGGAGAGACAGCAAGTCCAGAACAAGCACAAGAAATGCATGCCTTTATTCGTAAAGAAATTAAAGCTAATTACAATGCTGCGGTAGCAGAAGATGTTGTGATACTCTATGGAGGAAGCGTAAAACCTAATAATGCAAAAGAGATTTTTTCTATGGTTGATGTAGACGGAGGACTTATAGGAGGCGCCTCCCTTAATGCCGATGACTTTATGTCCATAGTAAACGCTTTTTAATGGCGGAAGATTATTTGGAATATCGCTTTACTGTATATCCCAAAAGCCCTTGGGAAGATATATTACTATCTCAATTACAACAGTTACCCTTCGATAGTTTTTTAACTACAGAGGAGGGACTGAATGCCTACCTTCCAAAAAAGCAGGACAAAGAAAGCTTACTCGATTCAGTAGTACTTTTAAATCATGAAAGTGTTCAGATTGAGTTTACAGTTACTGAAATTCCTCCTGAAAATTGGAATGCAAAATGGGAATCTGAATTTCAACCCATCTTTGTCGGAAGTGATTGTGTCATTCGAGCTGACTTTCATGAAAGTCAAGGGAAGACTTATGAGTTAATCATCAATCCGAAAATGAGTTTTGGTACTGGTCACCACCCTACAACACATATGATGATGGAATTTGTTCTAGAAGAAACACTATCAGATAAAACTGTACTCGATATGGGTTGTGGTACTGGGGTTTTAGGTATCCTAGCTTCAAAAAAAGGGACTCGAGCTATAGATGCAATGGATTCTGACGCTTGGTGTGTTGAAAATACAATTGAGAATGCCAAAACCAATGGGTGTAAGAATATTCGCTCATCTCAAGCAGCTATTTTGGAGTCCACTCGGGCAACTTATGACGCTATTTTTGCAAACATCAATAGGAATGTATTGTTGGAGCAAATACCAAGCTATGGCCAAGCATTAAAGGTGGGAGGCAGTTTGTTTCTGTCAGGGTTTTATAAAAATGATATTAATTTTCTTCAGCAGTCGTGTCAAAAGGAAAACTTAACTTTAATAAGCACAAAAGAAAAAGAGCAATGGTGTGCCCTGAAATTTATAAAATAGTTTCTACTGAACCACAAGAAAGCCCGGAGGGAATTGAAGAAGTTCTTGAGCAAGAAGACCAAGAGCACGAAATCATTTTATACAACGATGATGTTAATACTTTTGACCATGTTATTAGTTGTTTAATCAAGATTTGTGAACACACTTATATGCAAGCTGAACAATGCGCTTATCTTGTTCATTATACGGGGAAGTGTGCAGTTAAAACAGGTTCTTTAGAAGATTTGGCACCCCGTTGTACAGCTCTTTTGGAAGAAGGGTTAAGTGCTGAAATACTTTAACAAAAGTCTTTTTTTCAATTCAAAAAAAAACAGCGACCTTTGAAAAAAAATTACAAATGAGATTAACCTTAATTATCCTAGCGATTATGATGAACTCACCTGCAGCTTTTTCTCA
>CAZOWC010000214.1:0-1743 GCA_964583375.1 uncultured Flavobacteriaceae bacterium | reverse complement strand
CTTGAAAAAAATTTGTCAAGGTAGTTTGAAATAAAAACTATACCAGAGCGAAAACCTTGAGCGGCAAAGGCTCCACACACACCCAAGATTACACCAACGAATACGGAAGCAAGCAAATATTCAAGAACAGCTTTTAATTTAAGTTCCTTCAAAATGGCCTCTTTAGCTTTCCAAATCCTTATTTTCTTTCGATTTTTTTACATGATTAATAAGTGCATCAGCCTGTAGTTTTGACATACCAAATCTCTTGCGCATAGCATCCAAAGATGCTTCTTCGTCACTATCCAAAACACCGTCAAGTAATGCATTGCGCACCTGATCTTCAAAAATTATTTTTCGTCTATCCATCTGTGCATTAAAAGAGTTAGCAACAATACCAGTTAACAGCGCAACAACAACCACACCAAAAATTGCGGTAACTACTGCAATACACTTCCCAAAAACTGTTATTGGGCTAACATCACCATAACCAACAGTAGTTAGCGTGATAATCGACCAATACATAGCATCGGGTATTGACCTAAATGCTTCTGGCTGAACTTTATGCTCAGCATAATAAATAAGTGACGACGATAAAACGAAAGCCACAGAAAATATATATAGTGTTGTAAGAAATGATTTTTTTTCTTCGAGAATAGCGCCAAATAAGTCATCCAACGCAGAATTATAGTGGTTTAACTTCAAAATGCGAAGCAACCTTAGAGCCCTCAAAACCCGCAAATCTAAACCTGGAAAGAGTGCCTGAATATAGAAAGGTAAAATAGCCACTAAATCAATAATTCCATAAAAACTGAAAATGTATTTCATTCTGGCCTTAAAGGGAGAATGTTCGGTTTCCACGTCTATTTTGGCTGGTGCCGACCAAACCCTTGCTAAATACTCGCATGTAAAAACAATCACAGAGAATATTTCAAATCTATAAAACCAATCACCGTAGTTACCCTGTAAACCTGGCACCGACTCGAGAGCTACTGCAACCAAATTTAATAGAACCAGTATGAAAAGGCTGACATCCCATATCCTAGATGTTCGATCCCCAAGGGTAGCAGGTTCTAGAATTCTTAATACGTTTGCCTGAAAAAACTTATATTGACTGTCCATAGTCAATGATCAGATATTTCTTGAGAATTTGAAAGTATTTTATTAACTTTTCTGTTTTATTTAAGCGTGCCACCTTCGATATGGACCAGTATCGATGTGTAAAAAACTTTTATAAACCCCCAAGCCGCCGGGAGACATTTGGTCAGCAAATTTTTCTGCATCATCCTTCGCAAGGTTAATAATCTTAAAATCAATTGCCCTACCGCTTATATGCAGGGAATTTTTAGCGACATTTCTACTTTGTCGTCTTAGGTACTCATTCGTTTTAAGAGTACGATATCCAGAGTTAATCTGCACTTCTAGAAAATCATTTGGCTCCACCGCTTCCTGACAAATTTTAAAAAAGATATTTAGAACGCCCTTATCAATCTGAATTACCTTATTTTCGCGCCAGTCTCTAAAAAAATGATTTAATTTAGGATAATCGATAATGTTGAAAAACGAGTTTGTCTTAAACTTTTGTTTGATTTTTTCACCTGTATTCGAATTTACCAAAATTAAATTAAAATCTTTTGTAGGGTAAAATCGCTTACCAAATATTGCCGTTTTGCTCTTACGCTGACGAAGATTTAGTTCAGGTTCAGGATCAAAATAAGATTTTTCCACATCAAACAAAACATCATACGGTGACGATAGTGTGCT
>CAZOWC010000213.1:0-1751 GCA_964583375.1 uncultured Flavobacteriaceae bacterium | reverse complement strand
AAACTTTAATTGAAGAACGCCCATACGTTTTAGTTTCGAAAAATGACCCTTTAGCAATTAGGGAGGCCATTTCTCTAAAGGAGTTGGTGGATAAAGAAATGGTATCTTTGAGCTTGCCTATTACAGAGCAGTTCTTTTTATCTTGCTTCTCTCAATTAAAGCTCCGGCCAAAAGTGAGGCATCAAACCAAATCTTATGAGTTAGCTAGAAGTTTAGTTGGGGCAGGTGAAGGATACGCCATCATGATTATGCGGCCAGTTACTAACAGGGCGTATGATGGAAATGGTTTGGCTTATATCCCAATTTTAGACGATGTACCTACTGCACAATATGGCTTGGCATCTACTAATCGTGCCATTCCAACTAAATTGGTCGAAATTTTTTCAGAGGTTTGTAGGGAGACATTGATTACTGAAAGGGCTGCAAAACAATATTTCGTAAAAGCGGAACCTTTAGCTTAAAGTCTTTAATAATCCTTTAAATGAGACTTTTATCACTCACACCCCAAATTCTTTAAAAACTTTTGTGGTATGCTCTCCTAATTTTGGAGGTGGTGGTAAACCACTTCTTGTATCTATTGTGCGATTAATTGGTGGTGCAGCTATTTGTACCTCATCTCCTTTAGAGGTTTCAACTTTTACTAGGTTTAAACCCACATGATTAGCCAATGCAGCAACCGAATTGACTGATCCAAAGGCAATATCTGCCTTTTTGAGTAGGTAAGTAAACTCATTTACCGAAAGTACACTTGAAGTACTGTTGATTATTTTATGCAGCGCTTTCACGTTTGCTACCCTAGCATTGTTGCTATTAAAGCGGACATCAGTGGCAATATTAGGCTGTTTGAGAACCAATAGGCAAAACCTAGCCCATTCGCGTTCATTTTGAATGGCAATGACAATTTTTGAGTCATCTTTCAATGAAAAAGCAGCATAGGGCTGGATGGTGGGATGCATTAATCCAACCCTTTTAGGGCTTTTACCGCCATAATTGTATTGAATTAAGGGAACGTTCATCCAATCTGATGCAACGCCGAAAAGTGATATGTTAACTCCATAACCCTGTCCAGTGCGCTCTCTATAAAAAAGAGCCTCAACTATTGCAGCGTGTGCTGTCATGCCAGCGCCAATATCACATACAGAAACACCAATGCGCCCTAGTTCGTTTTCACCCCCTGAAATATCAATTAAGCCACTCTCTGCCTGCACCAAAAGATCATAAGCCTTCAAGTCACTTGCAGGACCGTTTTCGCCATATCCAGAAATATCACAAGTTATTAGCCTAGGGTTGGCCTTTCTCATTTTTTCGGAGCTAAAACCTAACTTTTTTATTACTCCTGGACCTAGATTTTGAACAAAAACATCTGCATTTTTGATAAGCTGGCGCATCAACTTTCTATCTTTTTCAGATTTTAGGTCCAGTACGACGGACTCTTTTCCATGATTTGTCCATAAAAAATAGGAACTATCTCCATTTGCTGCAGAGTCGTAACCCCGGGCGAAATCTCCTTCCGCACGTTCAATTTTTATAACCCGCGCACCCATATCAACTAATCGAGAGGTACATAAAGGTGCTGCTAGAGCTTGTTCTACTGAAACGACAAGTAAATCTGAGAATGGATTAAACAAGAATTTACCCTTTTAAATCGTCTACAGTATTTAGTTTGCGGCTACATAATTAGATTTTTAAATCTAGTCGTGGTTTCCAAAATGGCCTGAAGAGTTCAATCTTTGGGCAACGGTTCATTACAA
>CAZOWC010000212.1:0-1753 GCA_964583375.1 uncultured Flavobacteriaceae bacterium | reverse complement strand
CTTTAAAGTTGAATTTTTTGGTCAGGCGGCTCATGCCTCTGCTGATCCTTGGAACGGAAGAAGTGCTTCCGATGCTTTAGAATTGTATACTCATGGAATCAATTCATTTAGAGAACACGTAAAACCCACGGTTAGAATTCACTATCACATCCAAGATGGAGGTCAAGTGGTCAATGTGGTCCCTGATTACTCTAGGATTTGGGTAAGGGTAAGAGATACCAAGAGAGAGGGAATGAATGAAGTTTACGAACACGTTAAAAAAATGGCTGAAGGTGCAGCCATCATGGCAAATGTAGATTATGAAATTAATTTGATTTCTGGAATACACGAGATTTTACCAAACAGAGCTGGAGGGGCAGCAGTACAAGAAAATTTGGAAACTTTAGGCCCCTTGAGTTATACTTTCGAAGAATTAGATTTTGCTTATAAAATTCAAGAAGCAACATCCAAACCCAAATTGGGAATCAATGGTAAGATAACTCCATTAAAACCCACTGCCGAACATCCTATGGGAGGTTCAACAGATGTTGGTGATGTGAGTTTTTTAGTACCAGTTGTTCGTTTGGGAGTAACTGTTGCACCGGAAGGAACACCTTGGCATTCTTGGGCTGTTGTTGCCTGCGGAGGAATGTCAATTGGGCATAAAGGGATGGTTTATGCAGCAAAAGCTTTAAGCATGTCTATGGTTGATATGTTTACAGATTCTAAGCTATTGCAGGAGGTAAAAGATGAATTTAAAATGCGCAAAGGAGAGTATGAATACTCCCCTATGCTTCCGCCAGGGCCCCCACCAATTGGTGAAGAATAGAAAACAATACGGGGCTTAGCTAATCCAATTACGCCCTCGCATTTCTTGTTTTACACTTTTTGCTAAGTAAACGAGGGCGAGCATATTAGGGATGCACATAAGAGCAAAGGCTAAATCAATAATGCCGATAACCACTTCCACAGTTACTAGAGCTGATATAATAATGCTGCCCACATAGAAATAGTTGTAATAGATACCCCACTTTTTTTGAGTTAAGAATCCAAAGCACTTTACCCCATAATAGGAGTAGGTAAAAAGAGTTGAAATCCCAAAGACGAAAACCATAAGCAGTAATAACTGATCTCCAAAGCCAAAAAATAAAATTCGAAAGGCTTCCAAGGTCAATACAATTCCATTGAGGTCAGTAACTTTATAAGCACCGCTTATGATGACAATCAGACCTGTAATGGTACATACCAATACAGTATCAAGAAGAGGACCAAGCATGGCCACCAAGCCTTCATCTGTTCCTCTTGAACTTTGTGATTGCCCGTGATACATAGGCGCATTTCCAACGCCACTTTCATTGGAAAACACTGCTCTACGAACACCTAAAATAACCAGCCCCCAAAATCCACCAGTCACTGCAGTATCAAGATTAAAAGCTTCTGTAAAGATGAGCTCAAGAGTTGGAAACACTGCTTCACTATTCGAAACTAGGATAAATAACCCCATAAAAAAATAAAGCCCTACCATAACAGGAACTAAGTTTGAGGTGACTTTGACAATGGATTTAAGCCCTCCAAAAATGACAAATGAACTGGCTACTGATAAGACAAGCCCTATAAAAAACTTCCACTCAAGATCACCTAAGGCAATAATTGAATCTGGCTGAACAACATTCATAAAAGTTTGAGTAAGTTGATTGGCCGTAAAAGCGGGGAGTACCCCAAATAGCCCAGCGATTGAGAACCATATAGCTAAGTGTCTCCCCCATTTTTTTAT
>CAZOWC010000211.1:0-1753 GCA_964583375.1 uncultured Flavobacteriaceae bacterium | reverse complement strand
ATCAACTGTAAGACCGTTGTTTGATTCATGGATTGAAGAGTTTGCAACAGTTGTTGCTCCTGCAGTAACCGCTGGGACCACAGCATCTTCTGGTGTTGCAGGTTCTTATACAGAAGCCGACGGATCAAGAACAGTTAAGGTGACCTCAAAAGGATTTGAATTAAATCAAGTTTTTTCTAAGGGCTTAATTGGAGCACTTCAGGTCGATCAAATCATAAATAATTATTTGTCCTTTTCAAAGCTCGATGGAGCACGCGAAGATAACGATGCAGGCATATATGCCTACACTCATCCTGCCGCAACAGAAGCTTCTATTACTAAAATGGAACATTATTGGGACGAAGGATTTGGATACCTGCAAGGATTGGATAGTCAGTTCAAGTCAGGATTGGGAACAGCACCGAATAAAGACAGTGCAAACTTGAATTATTACTTGAACAAAATTAACGGACAGGATAATGAAGCAGGTATTTCTGATGCAATCTACAATGCTTTTATTGCAGGAAGAGCAGCAATAGTAAATAAAGATTACGAAGAACGCGATAAGCAAGCTGGGATAATTTCTGCAGAAATTTCTAAAGTTATTGGTTATAAGGCTCACTATTATCTTGTTGGTGGGGCTGAGGATATTACCAATGGTGATTGGGCATCTGCATTACACGCATTGTCCGAAGCATATGGTTTTATTTTGGGACTCCAATTCACAAAAGATTCATCGGGAAATCCTTACATGACAAACACTGAAGTAAATGATTTACTTTCTAGATTATCAGCTGGTGATGGTGGGTTCTGGGAACGAACAGTCGAAGAATTAAACACTATGGCTGACGAAGTTGCGACAGCTACTGGAGGCTTAACAAATTAATTGCTAAAGAGAATATGAATTGTAACCATAAACCAATTTATTAATGAGAGTAAATTATTTTTTAAAATAAATTAAAAATCCTGCAAGTGCTTTGAAAAAAAGCACTTGCTTTTTAACTATGAAAAAGATCATAATAAGACACTTAATTTTAACCCTATTAGTTTTTGTTCATTGTACAGTTGATGATGAGGACACTAGCGATATAGAGTTTGTTCAAGAAAACTTAAAGAATGAAGTCCTCTCAACTAACAATTCCTCTACTGATAATTCCAATACGGAAACGCAGACTTCCTTTGAGCATCAAAAAATGTTAATAAATTGGGTAGACAATATAATTTTACCCTCGCTATCAAACTTTGAAAGTTCTTTAACCGAATTAGAAGCGAAAACTTCTTTATTTAAAAGCGACCCTACAATCGAAAGCTTATCAATTTTGAGAGCTTCTTGGCTTGATAGCTTTTTAAAATGGCAACATGTTGAAATGTTTGATATTGGTATTGCTGAAGAAATTTATTACAAAAACCGAATAAACCTTTACCCAACAAACGCAAAAAAAATAGAACGCAATATTTTAAATCAAAATTATGATTTAGATCAATCTTCCAATTTTTCTTCGCAGGGTTTTAATGGTTTAGCTTATCTATTATTTGGTATAGCTGAAAATGATGATGAAATAATTTTAAAATATTCTTCAAAGGATTCAAACTACAGTAAATATCTCACCGATTTAGTTGATAAAATGATAGAATTGACTGGAGAGGTTCAAAAGGGCTGGGATGAGGAGTTTAGAGAATCATTTATTAATTCAACAGACAACACCTCAACCTCTAGTGTAAATAAGATCATCAATGATTTCATCTATTATTTTGAAAAAGGATTTAGAGCAAA
>CAZOWC010000210.1:0-1755 GCA_964583375.1 uncultured Flavobacteriaceae bacterium | reverse complement strand
AGAAAGCTTTTTAATCGCTTGTTTGGACGCGGGTTCGAATCCCGCCGACTCCACTGTGATAATCCCTATTACATTTAAAAACAATGTTTTAGGGATTTTTTGTTTTATTATTACTAACAAGCTCATTTATTTTCGCTCAAAGCAGCTATTGGACATCATACCATTGCCTCTTTTGATAAATTCAGATATTTTTTAATTAAAAAGTCGGGTAAAACTTCAAAAACTCGCTTGCTCTTGTTATATTTATGTTTTAAATCCATAAACCAAGTGAAATTATTTTAATTTTCAGAGTAATTAGTTCGTGCTATGTCCACTCCATCAATTGATAAAATCCAGTACTTTGATGAATCTCCAACTTGTGCCTGCAAGGTCTCTCTTGATTATTTAGGGGACAAGTGGATTTTAGTCATCATCCGTGACTTATTTAGAAAACGATATACATTTTCTCAATTCATGTACGATTCAAATGAAAAGATTGCTACCAACATACTAACTGATCGGCTCAAAAAATTAAGATCACAGAATATCATTGATTTTAGATTGAATATCAAAAACAAAAAAATTAAAGAATATTACCTGACTGATCGTGGTGTTGAATTGTATGATATCATCTATCAACTTCAATATTGGACATTGCAAAATGTCAATTTTAATTTTTCTGAAAACACAAAAAGATGGAAAAAATTAAGCGAAGAACTACCAAGAGAAAAAGTTATTGAGCAATACAAACTGAATTACAAAGAGTTTAGAAAAAAGACCTTTGGTTTTTAATCAAACAGTCAGTAACATCAATACTTAACCTCTATATTTTATTTCTACACTTATTTATAGATTTTTCTTATTGTTATTTATAACTTTACCGTATTCCGTGTGGACTGGAATTCAAAAATTGAGTCGCGGGTGGGGAAAATGCATCCGAAACAATCGTTACGTATTTTTAACCCATAAATGAAACTATAAATGGGCTTCAAAAAATTGTAATAGACAAATTTCCAACAAATAAAATACAAACTAGTTTATTGCTGATCTTTTAAAACAAGTTTTTATATGTTGCCTTCTTTATTGTAATTTATGATAATATTTTTAATCATGAAATATTACAACAAAACACGAACTATTGAACAAAAAGTAACTGACAGAGAAATTCTCGATCATCTGAAGAAGCAAAATGTTTTGCTTCAATTAATTTTAAAAGAGCTTAAAAGTAAAAATTAAATACTACTCACTGTTAAAGGGGTAAGTTTTTTAAATAATATCGCTAAATTAGCTTCATGATAAAAATCATTGCCCCTTTAATACTTGTAGTTTTATTTTCAGCTTGTTCTGTTTCAGATTCATCGACAGAACCCACTATCAGTGAGGTTCCTTCTTTTTTTGGAATAACGCCTTCTGACTCACCATTAGAGTCCGATATATTGTATTTTAAAGATGTAACATATGGCAAGAAAGAACGAAACAAATTGGACTTATTATTACCCAACAGAGGTGCCTTAAATGGAATGGTCATATTATTTCACGGAGGTTCTTTTCAATTTGGAAACAAAGAAGACCTTTATGGTGAAGGTTTTAATTCAATCCTGAATGGGATTTTAGAAAACAATATTGGAATTGCAAATGCGAACTACAGTTTTATTACAGAAATTGACTCCAAGGGAATTTTTAGTTCCCTGAACGATGGATCTGAAATAATTAATTTTATACGTAAAAATCGAGCAGTTTTAGAGCTTCCCTTTGATAAACTAGTTTTTGCTGGTG
>CAZOWC010000209.1:0-1756 GCA_964583375.1 uncultured Flavobacteriaceae bacterium | reverse complement strand
CAAACAAAATAAATCATGACAAAGTACAGAGAATCAAAAGCTGCGTTAACTTCCAAAACATATGACAGAAACGAAATGCAAGGTTCAACTGAGAACATTTACGAAGCACTTTCAATTATCTCTAAACGTTCCAATCAAATCAATTTGGACATTAAAAAAGAACTGCACGAAAAGTTAGATGAATTTGCTACTCATAACGACAGTTTGGAAGAGATTTTTGAAAATAAAGAGCAAATTGAGGTGTCGCGTTTTTATGAACGTTTACCAAAGCCTCACGCGATGGCTATAGAAGAGTGGTTAAATGATAAAATTTACCACAGACGTACCGACGAACCCAAAATCTGATACATGAGTTTGTTGAGTGGCAAAAAGATAGTACTCGGAATTACCGGGGGCATTGCCGCTTACAAGTGCCCTTTATTGGTCAGATCGTTAGTGCAACAATCTGCAGAAGTTAGGGTTGTAATGACCCCCTCATCTAAAGATTTTGTTAGTTCATTAACACTTTCAACTCTATCGAAAAATCCTGTTTTATCGACTTTTACTGCTGAGGATAAAGACAACCCTGTCTGGAACGATCATGTTGAACTCGGTCAATGGGCTGATCTGTTATTAGTTGCCCCAGCAACAGCCAATACGCTCTCTTCTATGGTGCACGGCAGATGCAATAATCTTCTTCTAGCAGTCTATCTATCAGCAAAATGTCCAGTATTCATTGCCCCAGCCATGGATTTGGATATGTATGCCCATGCGTCAACAAAAGAAAATATGAATACTTTAAAATCCTATGGGAATCATGTACTTGATGTAGGGGAGGGGTTTTTAGCCAGTGGGCTTGAAGGAAAAGGCAGAATGTTGGAAGCAGAAGAAATCGTGTCTGAAGTTGTATCCTTTTTTAACCCTCGGCTGGAACTCAAGGGTAAAAAAGTTCTAATAACAGCTGGTCCTACCTACGAAGCTATAGATCCTGTTCGTTTTATTGGTAATCATTCTTCAGGAAAGATGGGTTATGCCTTAGCCGAGGTAGCACTCAAGAAGGGAGCATCGGTAACTCTTGTCTCAGGACCCAGTGCTGAAAAAATAAATCACCCTTCATTAAAATTAATTAATGTGGTAAGTGCAGAAGAGATGCTGGCTATAGTTAAAGAATTTTATGATTCGACAGATTTTGCCATAGCTGCAGCAGCAGTAGCTGATTTTAAGCCTAAAAAAACAGCCTCTAACAAGCTAAAAAAAGAGAGCGGTTTAGCTCACATTTCACTTGTTCCTACAGTTGACATATTATCCTATATGGGAGAGAATAAAAAGAAGCAAAAACTCATCGGTTTTGCTCTTGAAACTGAAAATGAACTTGAGCATGCTAAAGCAAAACTAAGTCGTAAAAACTTAGACGGTATCGTATTGAATTCACTTCAAGATGCTGACGCAGGATTCTCGGTTTCGACAAATAAAATAACCTTTATTCACGCTGATTTTAAAGCCGAATCGTATCCATTACAATCCAAACTTGAATGTGCCCAAAGAATATTTGAACAAATCTTAACCCTATGAAAAACTTAGTTACCCTATTTGTCTTTCTCCTCTCCATCTACTCATCTAGCGCTCAAGAATTAAATGCCCAAGTAATTGTAAATTCTGATTTAGTCAACCAAACCAATCAGCAAATATTCAAAACCTTGGAACGTTCTTTAAATGAGTTTTTAAATACTCAGGTATGGACCAACCAAGACTTACTGCCACAAGAGAAAATTACTTG
>CAZOWC010000208.1:0-1843 GCA_964583375.1 uncultured Flavobacteriaceae bacterium | reverse complement strand
CAAAAATTTGCTCCAGGTCCACCTACAGCTATGGCCAATGCCACTCCAGCGATATTTCCATTTCCCACTGTTCCAGAAACAGCCGTGGCAAGAGCCTGAAAATGACTTACCTCACCTTCTTTGCTTTCGTCGGCTATGGTCCCTTTGACATCTCCGGCAATTGCCAGACCAGGATTAGCAGCTTCGTGATGATCAATACTATCGTATTTTCCTCTCACTGTGTTAATGGATGTTCTGAAATGTCGGATGTTTACAAAACCAAAGTAGAAGGTAAAAAACAAGGCCCCTCCAACTAATAAAATAATGATGGTCGGTATACCCGTTCCAAAAAAGTTGTGCAAGATGAGTCCCTCCCACCAGTTGGCAACCGGCGTAAAGGCTTCATTGATTCGCTCGTCCAATCCGTTTTCTTGTGAAAAAAGTGAGGAGAGTGAAAAACAAAAAAACAATAGGGTAAATAGAAATTTTTGAATGCTGAATAATTTCATTGTTGCTTATATCGCGATTAAGTGACCAGTATCCTAAAAAGGAATACAAAAACAAATTAATCCAACTGAAACATTTGGTTTAGTTTTTTAGTGACTCGCAACTTCCAAGCACAATTAGCTTGCCTTGAGTTGATAATGAGAGGCTTGCGTCTGAATTGATTCTTATCCTCGGAAAACCGATTCATGATATCCATTTCGGGCTTTAGTTGCCTTGCTGATAAAACCACAAATAAATTATCCGCATCATCGGGTAGGGCACTGATTAAATTTTTGCCACGCTGGATCCCTGCTGCCAACAAATTATTGTCTTTAAAAACACTTCCCTTAAGAAATGATATTTCATGTTCATTGTCGGCGATCAACTTTTCATTTTGTTCGATCAATACATAGGCTTGTTGATGCCTTTTTAATCGAATAACCGATTGACTACCAATGCGTACATAAAATGTACACCATGGTGTGCCCTTCTACAGCGTTAATCATTTCTCTGTTTTTTTAAATGCATTTATACTCCAACTGATTATAATGTATTCAACTATAAAACGAGTGGTAATAGCGACAATTTAAAACCCAATAAGGATAAAAAATATCTTACAAGTTCTTCATTGATCGATTAAATTTCCAACTTCACCGTAACCCACTTTATTAAGTGTGATTACCGTCAAATATAAATCTTCAAAAAGGAAATAAATTTACTGTATCCAATAAAAGCCAAAGACACCAAAAAGCAGCAGTGAAAGTGCGCGATTGAGTGTAGACTTAAAAAAACCATGAGGTTTTATAAATCAAAAACTGAGCTTCTCTTGGTATAGACCATATCTTTAAGCTTTATCCAAAAGGCAAGGATAAGGTAAAGTACAAATCCACCGACTAAGGTTGCAAAAGAAGCATATATAAAAAACAAACGCACGCTTTTTACCTTCATCCCAAGAACTTCAGCAAGTCTGGTAGAAACAGCAAAACCATTGCGTTCAAAAAATAATCGAATTTTTTGGGGTGATTCCATATCACAAAGTTACTTTTTTTTCTTCATAAGCTATAATATGCTTAAACTGTTTTCATCAATTTGTTGACGACTTGACAGGACAACCATTGTGCATTGGAAAATGAATCCAACTCCTTTTCACAAGCTATAAACTGGGGCTTTTTTAAAAAAGGGCTCTTGTAACTTCTCAATGCTTCTGCAGCTATGTAGCTGCTCATCTCTAGTCAGGAATGGATTTACCTTTTGGATAAAATACATCGGAATCAAAATGTCATAATCACTGTCGTTTTGATGTCCATGCTTAAACCAGTCTGAGGCATTCATGTGAATCTGCAAGGCTACATTCCAACACAATTGGTATAAATATATT
>CAZOWC010000207.1:0-1908 GCA_964583375.1 uncultured Flavobacteriaceae bacterium | reverse complement strand
GCTTTTTTTAGAATTTCCTTTGGTACACTAATGTTCTTTTCGACATTGAGGTTTTGGTCAAATGGTTGGATTGAAACTCTTTACATCAAACCTGATTTTCATTTTAAATATTATCTATTTGAATGGGTTAATGATTTTGGGGATAACACCTATATACTTTTTGTTATATGTCTAATTTCTTCTCTGTTCGTTGCATTGGGATATAAGTATAGATTATCAATCATTACATTTTTCATCTTTTTTACATATATAGAACTGATTGATAAAACAACATATCTAAATCATTACTACTTAACAAGTTGTATTGCTTTTGTAATGTGCTTCTTACCTGCTGGAAATTATTATTCTTTGGATAGTTATTTTACTGGAGAAGAGGTTGAGGAGGTTCCGGTATGGACGATAGATTCGATTAAAATATTCATTTGTCTGGTATATTTTTACGCTGGGATTGCCAAAATAAATTCCGACTGGCTTATTGAGGCGCAACCCTTATCCCTTTGGTTAAAATCCAGATATGATCTTCCATTAATTGGCCAAAACTTTATGCAATTGAAGTTTACACATTATTTGGCAAGTTGGTTTGGGATGCTATATGATGTTTGCATTCCTTTCTTTTTACTTATTAAAAGAACCAAATACTTTGCATTCATTTTTGTTATCATTTTTCATGTTTTAACAAAAGTTTTTTTTCCGTCAATTGGTATGTTTCCCTACATA
The DNA here is from genome assembly GCA_964583375.1 of uncultured Flavobacteriaceae bacterium. GTDB lineage: Bacteria > Bacteroidota > Bacteroidia > Flavobacteriales > Flavobacteriaceae > MS024-2A. The sequence continues at coordinate 1,191 of CAZOWC010000207.1, read as the reverse complement.
ATGATATCTAGTGCGGTGATTTTTTTTGATTCCAATATTCATATAAAACTTTTGAATTTTATTAAGGCAGTTATTTTGAGAGCATCTTCTTTTATAGGATTCAAGATTAACCAAATCAATGAGAACAAAAAAACTAAAATCATTTTACCGAAACGAGTCGTATTCATTTCACTCTCCCTGTTCTTGGCTTTTCAAGTTCTTTTTCCTTTGAGAAACTTGTTGTACCCTGGAGAACTTTTTTGGAATGAGCAGGGATATAGATTTTCATGGCGCGTTATGCTGATGGAAAAGAAGGGAGACACCACATTTAAAATAAAAGATAGTGTTAGCGGTAATTATTTTTATGTAAAGAATGAAGATTTTCTGACACCGTTTCAAGAAAAACAGATGAGCTTTCAGCCCGATTTTATTCTTGAATATGCACAACATTTGGAATCACACTATAAAGAAAAAGGAGTTCGAAATATTCAGGTTTTTGCAGACAGTTTTGTTGCTCTAAATGGTCGTCCTAGTCAAAGATTTATAGATCCAAATTTTGACTTACTGTCAACAAAAGAGTCTTTTAATTCTAAAAAATGGATTTTACCACTTAACTATGAAATTAAAGGTTTTTAAATTAATTTTTCTTTTTATTTCTGCTACACTTTTTTCTCAAAATTCAGTGAATGTTGTTGTAACTCTGGATGAAAAATTTGAGTCTGATATTGAGGTAAAGATTTATGAAAAGACTTCTGGATTCATTACTCGAGTAAAAGTCAATGAGCCTTTTGAATTAATTTTTGAGGCCACAAGTGTAGAACTAATATTTGTTGCAGAAGGTTATCCTTCAATTAATAGAGTGATTGACTTTAGTAAAAAAGAACAATCTGTTATCAAAATTAAACTTAGGGCAGAAGAATTGTCAGAGGTAGTTCTCAGTGCTAAAAGAAGAGAAGTTTTCCTTTTAAAAAGGATGGAAGATTTTCAGCAAACGGAGATCTATGCAGGAAAAAAGAATGAGGTCATTCTCATTGAGCAGTCGATGGGCAATTTAGCTTCTAATAACTCTAGACAAATCTTTAATCAAATTCCTGGGCTAAATATATATCAGAATGATGATGCAGGATTGCAACTTAACATCGGGGGGCGAGGTCTTGATCCAAACAGAACATCAAATTTCAATACACGTCAAAATGGATATGACATAAGTGC
>CAZOWC010000206.1:0-1911 GCA_964583375.1 uncultured Flavobacteriaceae bacterium | reverse complement strand
TCGGTATTGTAAATCCACCCGTTTCAATTGAATTGATTGAAAAATACATCGTTGAACGCGGTTTTTCAGAAGGATGGATCAAACCCGAACCTCCTACAGAACGAACAGGGAAAACTTTAGCCGTGGTCGGTTCAGGCCCTGCAGGTTTGGCAGCAGCACAACAATTAAATCGTGCTGGACACAGCGTAACTGTTTTTGAGAGGGACAATAAAATTGGAGGTCTACTCCGCTACGGAATTCCAGATTTTAAAATGGAAAAAAACGTCATTGATAGACGACTAGAAATTTTAGAAGCTGAGGGAATTGTTTTCAAATGTAATGTGGAAATTGGAAAAGACATCCAAGCTGCCGATTTGGAAAAAGACTTTGATGCAGTAGTCTTAGCAACTGGAGCAACCATTAAAAGAGAAATGCCTATACCTGGTGCAGACTTAGAAGGTGTGGTACAGGCAATGGACTTTTTGCCTCATAACAATAAAGCCGTAGACGGACAGCATCAACGTGATAAAAACTACCTTGCCAAAGGCAAAAACGTCATCGTTATAGGAGGTGGTGATACAGGTTCTGACTGTATAGGAACTTCAAACAGGCAAGGCGCCACAAGCGTGACTAACTTTGAAATCATGCCTAAGCCAGCTGACTCAAGAACAGACGAACATCCTTGGCCCTATTGGCCCTTTAAACTCAAAACTTCCTCTTCTCATGAAGAAGGGAGTCACCGCGAATGGAGCATCTTGACCAAAGAGTTTATCGGTGATGCAAAAGGTCATGTAAAAGCTTTAAAAACAGTGGAAGTTCAATGGAAGAAAATTCCAGGTGAACGCCCTCAACTTATAGAAAAAAAGGATTCTGAAAAAGAATGGCCTTGTGATTTAGCTCTTTTAGCTCTTGGATTTACAGGTCCTGAGAAGTCATTGCCAGATCAATTTGGATTGACTTTCGACGAAAAAGGAAATATCAAAGGGGAATGCGATTACCAAACCCTAAAAAAGAACATCTTTACCGCTGGTGATTGCCGAAGAGGACAATCTTTAATCGTTTGGGCTATTTCTGAAGGAAGAGAAGCAGCGCATCAAGCAGATACCTTTTTAATGGGCAGTTCTTCACTTCCTCAAAAAAATAAGGCAGGAGATCTAGTCGCTTTATAATCATCTTTACACCAAAGTAATAACCCCAATAAATGTATAAGTACATACTTATAACCCTTACTTAAATGCAATCCTAATCCCTATTCCATTTTTTATATTGGTGAAACCAATGGCTGTTCCAAAATCGATACCCAAAACCGCTAGAGTATTAAAAACAGTCAACTCTATCTAAAATTCCAGTTTTTTTGTTTGATTTGTAGGGCCTAAGTTTTAATTAGATATGATCCTAAAAAAAATTCACAACTAATTTACTGCTCTTAATCCTCATTCTTTATTTAAAGCCTTTTCAATAAGTGATGCCAAATCAATACGTGCACCTTGAGGTATTGAATCATTGACTGTAAGTATGAGAATTTTTTTACCGTTCACGTTGGCATAAATTTTTTGCCCGTTAACTAAATCTACTCCGCTACGGGAAAAAGGGGTTAGATTGGGATTCATCACCCCAGGGATTTCCAAGGGTAAGCTTTGTGCTGTATTGTTTTCCAGATAAAAAGCACGTTGAGGGGTTAAGGGTCTTGCGTTATTTATAGCCCCAGTACTTCCTTTTCGCAATGTATAGGCTACTTTTATTGGAACTAAAAATCGGTTTTCAAATTGTAAATACATTCCTTTATTAACCTCAAACAGGGTTGTACTCCCTTTGTCAAGGCCAAAACTTTTTTGTACTGTATCGGTTTGCTTATCCCTAGCAGAAACCCCAACAACGTATTTGGACTGATTCCAAATTTTAAGGTTAAATCCTTGATATAACGGATAATCG
>CAZOWC010000205.1:0-1976 GCA_964583375.1 uncultured Flavobacteriaceae bacterium | reverse complement strand
CCGCGAGTACAGTCAGACCGAAGTTTGTTTACCCTGGAATGGCGATCGCTTCTGGAGAAAACACCCAACCTTGACTTTTATCAAGACATGATAGTAGATCTCATTGTAGACAAGGATCAGGTTATTGGAGTAGTTACCTCCTTAGGATTAAAAATTTATGGAAAAACAGTAGTGTTGACCAATGGCACTTTCCTAAACGGCTTGATTCATATTGGAGAAAAGAATTTTGGAGGAGGTCGCGCAGGTGAAAAGGCTTCTACAGGTTTAACATCCTCCCTTCAAGAGTTAGGATTTACATCTGGTCGAATGAAAACTGGAACGCCGCCCCGCGTTGACGGCCGTTCTTTAGATTTTAGTAAAATGGAAGAACAGCCTGGAGATATTAAACCCTCAAAGTTCTCATTTACGGAATTGACCAAACCCCTTGAAAAGCAACGCAGCTGTTACATCACACATACCAATGAAGATGTACACGACTTATTGCGTACAGGCTTTGATCGATCACCGATGTTTAATGGGTCGATACAAAGTACGGGTCCTCGATATTGTCCATCTATTGAAGACAAAATCAATCGTTTTAGTGACAAGTTGCAGCACCAAATTTTTGTTGAACCCGAAGGATGGGATACCGTCGAGGTTTATGTCAATGGATTTTCAACTTCACTCCCAGATGACATTCAATACAAAGCCCTAAAACAAGTAAGAGGTTTTGAACAGGTCAAGTTTTTTAGACCAGGCTATGCAATTGAGTATGACTACTTCCCCCCCACTCAACTGTTTCATAGCTTAGAAACTAAAAACATTCAAAATTTATTTTTTGCAGGCCAAATCAATGGAACTACAGGTTATGAGGAAGCTGGAGCGCAAGGGATCATGGCAGGGATTAATGCACATCTTAAATGTCAAGACAAAACCCCGTTTATTTTAGGTAGAGAAGAAGCCTATATTGGTGTATTGATTGATGATCTTATTCTAAAAGGTACTGAAGAGCCCTACCGCATGTTTACTTCAAGGGCTGAATATCGCACCTTGTTAAGACAAGACAATGCAGACCAACGATTGACGCCTAAGGCCTATGAACTGGGCTTGGCTTCAGAGGAGCGTATTATGGCTGTAGAGAAAAAGGAAGAATTAAGTAATGCGTTGGTTTCCTTTTTAAAAAAGACGAGTTATGACCTTGAAGAGGCGAATCATTTACTCCACGATAAAGAGGACGTAACGGTAAAGCAGACAGATAAGTTTGCTAAATTACTTTCTCGACCGAACATAAAACGCCAGGATTTATTACGCTTTCAGAATGTTACCGCTTTCCTTGAAGAAAAGAATATAGATGACTCCATCTTAGAACAGGCAGAAATCGAAATCAAATACGCAGGCTATATCGAAAAAGAAAAGCGTACTGCGGACAAGCTAAAACGTCTTGAAAACATTAAAATACCTCGGGCTTTTGATTATGATCGACTGGCTTCTTTATCTCATGAGGCTAAGGAAAAGCTGAATAAAATTCAACCCACTACTCTTGCGCAAGCATCTAGAATCAGCGGAATCAATCCAAGTGACATTAGTGTCCTGCTGGTCAGCATGGGTCGTTAAGGGTAAATGTTTCACGTGAAACATCTATGAACTCAACACACAAAACAATACAAGTCCAAGACCATTTAGTATCAGGTGAAATCTTTCCAATTCGCTTTGATTCTACAGGAAATTTGGGAAGAACGATTGTTAGAGATGATTTAAACCTATCCGATTATTATCCCGATGACGACTATGTTTCTCATCAAGAACAGCCCAAGGGGCTAAAAGGAATTTTATACGCTATAGCACAAAAGTTAATGTTGAGGTATAAACTCAAGGTTTTTCTGAAACATAGCAAACAAAAAAAATTACTCGATATTGGAGGAGGTATCGGAGTCTTCGCTAAATTTTTGAAGGCAAAAGGCTATAATGTATCATTAACGGAGCCGAATTTAAAAGCT
>CAZOWC010000204.1:0-1979 GCA_964583375.1 uncultured Flavobacteriaceae bacterium | reverse complement strand
GGGCATCTGGCAAAAATATGATTATGTATTCTACAGAAGGAGGAATGGATATAGAAAAAGTTGCGGAGGTAACTCCTCATTTAATCTTTACCGAAGAAATTGATCCCGCTTTGGGTTTAATGCCTTTTCAGGCGCGTAAAATTGCCTTTAACCTAGGACTATCTGGTGCTGCCTTTAAAGACATGACCAAATTCGTAAGTGCGCTTTACAGAGCCTATATGGGTTCAGATGCTTCACTTTTTGAAATCAACCCCGTGTTGAAAACCTCTGACGATAAAATCATCGCGGTAGATGCTAAAGTTACCTTAGATGAGAACGGCTTGTTCCGTCATAAAGAATTGGAAGCCCTTCGGGACTTGAGTGAAGAAAACCCAGTTGAGGTTGAAGCAAGAGAAGTGGGCCTAAGCTATGTTGATTTAGATGGTAATGTTGGCTGTATGGTCAATGGGGCCGGTCTTGCTATGGCAACCATGGATTTGATCAAGCAAGCTGGTGGTGATCCTGCCAACTTCATCGATGTAGGAGGGACGGCTGATGCGGCTCGTGTGGAAACCGCCTTTCGTCTGATTTTAAAAGATCCTGATGTCAAAGCAATTTTAATTAATATTTTTGGTGGCATTGTTCGCTGCGATCGTGTTGCTCAAGGGATAGTGGATGCCTATAAAAACTTAGGCGATGCCATTCAGGTGCCCATCATTGTTCGTTTGCAAGGAACCAATGCAGATATAGCCAAAGAGCTTATTGACAGCTCTGGATTGAATGTGCTTTCCGCTACAGCTTTTCAGGAGGCTGCTGATAAAGTACAAGAAGCAATTACTTAATTGACAAAAAGGCAGTATTTTTATTAAATTAACTGCCAAATTGACAAAATATAGATTTGGTCTCTTTTTTGTTTTATGGATAGACAATAAAATTTGTTAACCTTAAAACATAAAATTATGAATTTAATAAGAAAACAACCCCCGTTCTTTCCATCTCTAATTGATGACTTTATCAAAAACGATTGGAATTTAAAAGTACCAAGCTCCTCAGTTACGGTACCTGCTGTGAATATCAAAGAATTGAATTCTCAATTTGAAATTGAATTGGCTGCTCCGGGTATGAAAAAAGACGACTTTGAAATTGAGGTAGAAGATGGTGTACTGTCTATTTCCTCTACTCAAGAAGAAGAGCAGGTCAATGAAAAAGGAAAATTTACACGCCGAGAGTTTAGTTACAGCAGCTTTAGACGCAGCTTTTCACTACCGGACAGTGTAGACCCCACAAATATTGATGCAACTTACAAGGAAGGTGTACTTCTAGTACTTTTACCAAAGCATAAGGAAGCGCAACCACAGCCTAGAAAGCTGATTAAAATCCGGTAATTAGATTAATTATTTGTTTTTGTTTGAATCGGTCCCTAAATGGGACCGATTTTTTTTAGAGCTTGATGTAAATTTTCTTTTTAAAGAGGAGTTGTATGGGTATCCAAAGTACAAATACATAAATCACAGCATAAATAAGAGAGCCTAATTTAGGTGGTAAACCCATTTGCTCACAGAGCGACATAAAGCTAGCACTCAATGAAATACCCCACCATTTGGAACTGTAAAACACCACTGTCAAGATACTCGAAAGTGAATAGGCTGTAATTGAATTTACACCAAAGGCATGAGCAAATTTAAATTGATAATGGCTTTTTTTGACATCAAAAAAGTAACTCAAGCTGGCTAAAGAAAGCATTCCTATTCCACCCATAAACAGGGTAAAGGAACTGCTCCAAAGGTTTTTATTAAAAGGGAAAAACCACTGCATTACATCACCCAAAAACAAAAGTATGACCCCATAGAAAAACAATTGATTGAGTCGATTTTTAAGTTCGTCCTTTTGCAGGAGAACATATCCTGCCCACATACCAATCAATCCACTGACAATAGCTGGTAGGGTACTCAATATCCCTTCTGGATCCCAGGTATCTTGCCACAATCTACCCGGAAGAA
>CAZOWC010000203.1:0-1997 GCA_964583375.1 uncultured Flavobacteriaceae bacterium | reverse complement strand
CACGCCAATTTGAAATTGCCTTGGTTTCTCCCGTGAGAGCAGTAATTGCATAGCCCTGAGGGTACTCACAAACAACTTTAATGATTTTCCCAAGGTTGCCTTTTTTCACCATACTACGAGCCTGCTTAACCATCGGGTAACCAGTGTAGTTATGAGTCAAAGCAAAAACTTTTTTGGCCTTGGTGATAATCTTTTTGAGCTCTCTTGCTTGTGCAAGATCTAGGGTAACCGGTTTATCACAAATTACATTAAACCCGGCTTTTAAAAAAGTTTTGGCTACATCAAAATGTAAGTAATTCTGAACAACAATACTGACAAAATCGATACGCTCACCCACAGGTAGCGAAGCCTCTTTTTCTGCCATTTCCTGGTACGAACCATATGTTCTGGAAGGATCAATATAGAAATCCTTTCCAGAAAGCTTGGATTTTTTTGGATCGGATGAAAAGGCACCAGCAACCAATTCTATTTGACCGTCAAGATTTGCCGCACGACGGTGGACCCCACCAATAAATGCACCACGACCACCTCCAACCATTCCCATTTTTAATTTTCTATTCATATCCTGTAGATTTTTTTAATATGATAAATCAGATTTGAGTAACAGTTTCTATTGATTTTTTTTATCAAATGCAGAATCGAAAGCCATTTCGTTGGGCTTAAAATCAAGTGCCTTTACAAATTCACAGGATTCAGTTGCTCCATGAAATCTGTCCATTCGACCATCTTCCCATTCAATGGAAAGCGGACCGGTATACCTAATGTCGTTTAAGGCAACAATGATTTCCTCAAAATTAACATCCCCTCGCCCTACTGAACGAAAGTCCCACTGACGCCGAGGGTCACAAAATGTCGTGTGCCCACCAAAAACTCCAACCGTACCATCCCCGTGCCCCCACCAAGCATCTTTCATGTGCACATGATAGATACGGTCTGAAAAAGTACGGATAAATTTCACATAATCAACTCCCTGGTATCCTAGGTGGGATGGGTCATAATTAAAACCAAAACGCTTGTGGTTTTTGACCGCAGATAGCGCACGCTCTGCACTTGCTATGTCAAAAGCGATTTCCGTCGGATGTACCTCAAGTGCAAAGTTGACATTATGTTTTTCAAACTCCTGTAATATCGGTCCAAATCGTTTGGCAAAATCTTCAAAACCTTTATCCCAATATGCCTGGTCCGTAGGTGGAAATGCATAAATCGAATGCCAAATGCTTGAACCAGTAAACCCATTCACCACAGCTGGGAAATCGTCCTTTTTTCTGCGTCCCGGTTTTGCATTGATAAAATTACGGCACGCTTTGGCAGTTTTAGCCATTTTCTTGGCTGCTCGCTTTCGTACTTTCTCCGGATCACCATCTCCCCATACATCAGAAGGTAGGATTGATTTATGTCGCTCGTCTATCGGGTCACAAATTGCCTGGCCAACCAAATGACTGGAAATCGCAAAAGCGGTAAGATTATGATCCCCTAAAATTTCCCATCTTTCCTGGCAATATTTTTTAGAAACTGCGGCTTTATCAACATCAAAATGGTCGCCCCAGCAGGCTAATTCTAAACCATTATAGCCCATCTCTGAGGCTTTTTTCGCGAGGACAGGTAATGACAAATCGGCCCATTGGCCGGTGAATAATGTAACGGGTCTTGGCATTGTAAAATAAGGATTAGGGTTTGGTAAAGAAATTGAAGGTTAGGTAAACTCTGGGAAGAAAGCTAGTTTTAATTTTAAGTATGAACAATGTTTTTTTTCGACAAAAAAATTACTATTCATCCAGAAACCAAAATTTTGTCCGCCGACTTAAATCCCAAGGAAAATTTTGCCATTTTTTCCAACTGTAATTCTATCGAGTCAGCCATCTTATCACGCTGGATAACTTTTACCATTTTTCCAGGCATAAGCCCTTTTTTTTGAGCAAACTTCAAAAAATCTGACCCCTGGTCCAGAATTGATTCAATTTTAACTTTTTTCCCCAACGCAGAATCTAAGAGAGTTT
>CAZOWC010000202.1:0-2113 GCA_964583375.1 uncultured Flavobacteriaceae bacterium | reverse complement strand
AAAAAGAAAAAGCCAAGACAAAAAAGCCCGAAAAGAAACGCTATGTTCCATACATTAAATCAATGGATGAGGTGACGATATCGGATTATAAAATCCTTTATTTGGACGAAACTGAAAAGTCGGTTGACACTTCTCTTTCCATAGAGGGGGAGTACAGTTTCAATTTTTTGAGAACGGATTATTTTGAATATTTACCCTTACCCAATATGGGAGAGGGTTTTAATAAAATGGGTTACGACTTCCACGAACAGTCATTTACCCCTCAGATGGGGGCTCGGGTAAAACACTATGGTTATTTTGAAAAGGAAGAAATACCCTATTATGCCATGCCTTCTGCTTACACTGAGTTGTTTTTTAAGACCACCTTTCAGCAAGGCCAACATTTAGATGCCACATTAGCCATCAACACTTCGCCAAAATTTAATATTGCTGTTTCCTTTAAGGGGTTCCGTTCTGAGGGAAAATACAACTATTCTTTAAGTAGGTCACGCCAATTTAGACTGAGTAGCCAATACCAGACCTATAATCATCGCTATAGAATGAGACTTCATCAAACAACTCAGTCTTTAGAAAATGATTTTAATGGAGGGTTAAATAACGACGGTGTATACTTTTTTGAAAATGCCCCAAATTACATTGTTGCAGATGAATCCGGGCAACCAGTACTCAATGAAAACGGAGAAGAAGAGTTTGTTTTTTACGATGGTTTTTTAGATCGTTCACAATTACCCATCCAGACGCAAGGGACAAACATCCTTGAGGGTAAGCGTTACTTTATGGATCACCAGTACCGTATGTTTCCTGTTGTAAAAGATACTACAGCCTTCGCAATGACAATTGGCTATCGAGTCAATTACGAGAACAAAAATTATCAAGTTAATCAGAAAAGAGTTAACAATTATTTCTTCGAGACTTACAATGGAACTGTGGCGGACACTACCTACCATACTACTTTCGAAAATTCAGTTTACGCAAAATTTGACAACCCCTTTTTAGGTAAGTTAAAGATTGACTTACATCATATACAGTGGGATTACACTTTTGCGGAAAACGAATATGAAAAAGATACCCTACTGCCTAATAGAATAGATACTAGTCAGTTGGCAATGGAGGCGAATTGGTCCAAATCCATTTTGGGGGCTCAAGCTCAGGCAGGATTTTACAATTCATTTCAGGAAGACTACGGAACTAAAGCTTGGCATATCACTGCAAGCAGACCTTTGATTAAAGATATTCATTTAAAAGCGAGTTATAAAGACCGCTCCCAGCCTTTGAATTTTAACTATTATTTATTTCGAAGTGATTATCGAGAATACGATTGGCACAATCCTGATTTATTGAATCAAAAATTTAAGACGAAAAGCCTTGTGCTCTCGCATCCAAAATGGGGAAGTATCTCTGGAGAATGGACTTCAATTGACAATTATACCTTTTTCAATAATATCACTCGTTTAAAAGATTTAAACAAGCAATTCAAGCTAGAGGTACTCCAGCTTGACAAAAAAATTGATTACCTTAAAGTACGTTTTGATCAGCGGCTAAATTTTGGCAAATTCTCATGGATAAACAATATTCAATATCAAAAGACTACACAGGAAGAGGATCCTGATCAAATTCTTTCAGGACCACAGGCATTGAATGTACCTGAATGGTTGGCTCGCAGCACTCTAATGTTGACTTCCTCCATTTTTAACGAGGCACTTTTCTTTCAATCTGGCGCAACATTTGTGTTTTTTACTGATTATTATGCAGATCAATTCAATCCCCTTATGGCCGAGTTTGTCACACAGAATAATACTAAAATTGGAGAGTATCCTCGTGTAGATTTTTTCTTTAACGCTAAAATCAAAAGTTCGCGCTTATTTGTAAAGCTCGAAAACATTAATGCTCCTATCGAACATTTAATTTATCCAGACACCCCTTATGACTATTATGCTGCCCCTTTCACACCCTACCGTGATTTTTCACTCCGAATAGGATTAATTTGGAATTTTTTCGAGTAGATTTTTTTATCTTAATGATTGATTTCATTGGGTTTAGAGTAGGCATATATTTTATTTAAAAAACAATTCAAAAACTCATTGTTAGTAAGAAAAAGGGTTTTATATTTGCA
>CAZOWC010000201.1:0-2118 GCA_964583375.1 uncultured Flavobacteriaceae bacterium | reverse complement strand
AATCCGGGATATAAAAACCTGTTAAGGCGGAAATAGGTAGAACTTTTGCATTTGGGAATAAAGTTTCCCAATGAGAAACTGCTTTTTCAAGTGTTTCTTGACTGATTTGGTCAATTTTATTTATCAGTATGTAAAGAGGAGCTTTGGTTTTTTTAATTTTTTCAAAAAACTGTTCCTCCTTCAACTCTTTTTCTTCTGGGGTTACCATGTAAATAAGAACATCTGCATCCACAAGGGCTTCCTTTACAAAATTCATCATAGAAGTCTGCATTTCATAAGCCGGTTTGATTACGCCTGGAGTATCTGAGAGCACAATTTGAAAGTCTTCTCCATTGACAATTCCCAATATTCTGTGGCGGGTTGTTTGTGCTTTATGAGTGATTATGGACAACTCTTTTCCAACTAAGGCATTCATTAAGGTTGATTTCCCCACATTGGGATTTCCGATAATGCTTACAAAGCCGGATTTGTGATCTTTTAATTCCAACCAAAAATTTTGTTTAAAGGTAGTGATTATTAATGCGATACTTTGTCAGCAGATTTAAAGATGCGAATTCAAAGTAGGTATTCTAGATTCACCCTATTTTATGATTTTGGAGCACGATTGATTTTTAGGTAAAGTTTGTTAATCTGGCGGGACACATAGGTTTTAAAGGTAAAGGGAAGCAATGCGTGAATAATTGCAATAAAACCCCATAAAATCAACTTTATTCCCACTCCAAGGGCAAATACTAAATGCTGGAAATAGCTTTCACCTACAGATTTTGGATGCTCTGTAAAGATATTTTTCATTTCAATTTAGTTTGTACTAAGCTACTCATTCGGATTAAATATTCCAAGATAATCTACTGATCATGAGCAGCTTGTTATTTTGCTCATTTGATTTTAGATTGTATAAATTCAAACTCTTATTATGAAATTAACGCACCTTTTGACCTAATTTATTTAACTTTTTAATAGGTTAGTCCGTGGCCGTATTCATATAAGGGATTTTTAGCATCGAAAGGAGTATCTTCAAGTTGTTCAACAACTGATTGCATTGAAGAAGGCAACTGAATAGGAAGGGTTGCACTAGGAGAAAATTCTCCAAAGATTAAGTCTAGAATTATTTCTTCAGAGACATCAAAGTCAGCAACTACAGCCTTGGCAGCTTTGTCTAATTCAGTTAAAATAGCTGGTCGCTGGAGATTTGCAACAACAATACTCGGTTTTGATTTTAATAAAGGAATCAGCTCTTCCAACTGCTCGGCAGTAAAATCAAGATTTCCCCCCTCAAACAGTTTTTGCATTAACGACTTTGCCTCTACACCTTCTCCTTTTGGTGTTTTTACTTTTATAATTATAACCTCTGCCTCTTCCAAAGAATAAAGCTTGAGATTGTCAGATAAATCCAAATCAAAACCATGAAGGTATACTTTTGTTTTTTTATCAAGTGGTAGAATATTACTCTCATTTTTGAGAAGTACCAGAGATTTTTTCTGTGCATCAATGCCTAATTGAGTATTTTTTGGGTTTGAAAAGACTTCCAAACCTTTTCCATCAAGATAGGGTTGATCAAAAAGACCTAATCGAAATTTTTCTTTCATGATTCTTCTCAAGGACTTATCAATACGTTCCTCTGAAATAAGCTTTGATTCAATTGCTTCGACAAGTTCTTGACTAAGGGATTCTCCTCCTATCATATCAACACCAGCGTCAAAAATTTTTTTTAATCGTTCTTCTGTGTTAAGTGATTCAACCCCATGTGCTGATGCGGGCTTGAATAGGATTCCAAAGGCCTTTATGTCAGAAATAATTCCCCAATCAGTACAAACGATTCCCTCAAACCCATAACGATTTCTCAATAAATCAGTTATGATTTCTTTATTATACGATGCAGCTACATCTTCTGAAGTTATTCCTTTGGGAATACTGTAAAAGGGCATAACAGAACCTACGCCAGTTTCAAACGCTGCCTCAAAAGGTTTTAGATGATAGTCGAATTGTTTTCCTTTATACGACTGTATACCTGGAGGGAAATGACTGTCCTTCCCTTCATCTAAAGCACCAGAGCCGGGGAAGTGTTTTACCATTGCCATTACAGAATTACTATTTATGGAATCTCCCTGTAATCCTTTG
>CAZOWC010000200.1:0-2134 GCA_964583375.1 uncultured Flavobacteriaceae bacterium | reverse complement strand
CTGATTTTTCCGCATGCTCCAGAAGCTTCATTATTTCAAAAAAATCATGCTCTTTGCTCGCTTGCCTAAATAGTAAATGTGCCAGTCGGTATGCAGGGATATAAGGCCAAATTTCATCTTGCAGCAATAAAGCCAACTGGTGTGCCTCGTCATTTTGAAAAAAACCATCTCTGAATTTCATATTGATTCTCTGATCAACTCCCAATACAGCTGCCGCAATGAGTGCTTCTTCTTTCCTTATTACTGCAGTCCCGCGTGTTCCGAGTTCACCTTGTGTCAAATCTATAATAGCTGCAGTTTTTCCCTGACTGATTGAAAGTGATTTGCTCCCAGCACAACCCAATTCAACGTCGTCTGGATGGGCTCCTATCGCTAAAATTTCTACTTCTTTCATCAACTTATTTTTGAAATAGATTGTGTTAAGTCTCTTTTTATATCATCTATAGCCTCTATTCCAGTCGAAAAACGAACCATTTGCTCGGTAATTCCTTGAGTTCGACGTTCATCCTCGCTTAGGAGGGCGTGAGAAGTCAGCCGTGGACTTAAGGCAGTACTTTCAATTCCAGCTAGACTCATAGTGGGTTTCACTAGTTCCATTCCTAATAAGAATTTCTTAGTATCAATTCCATCTACTAAGTCAAAGGACAACATTCCACCAAAACCACTCATTTGACGCTTTGCAATCTCATGGCCTTGATGATCTTCTAGACCAGGATAGTATACTTGGTCGACCCAGTCTTGATCTCTTAAAAAATTAGAAAGGAGCAAGGCATTGTTGTTTTGTGCTTGAACTCTTAAGTGTAAAGTTTTAATACTGCGCTCTAAAAGCCAAACAGTATATTCGCTTAAACTACCTCCTAAATTTTTAGCAGATTCAAAAATTGTTGCTATACTTAGTTCTGAACCTACAACAACGCCAGCACAGATATCACTATGCCCTCCCAGATATTTAGTCGCACTGTGAATTACGATATCAATCCCATGAACGATAGGATTCTGATTTACTGGACTGGCAAAAGTGTTGTCAATCATTGTCCATAGTGACGCGCTCTTAGCAACCTCACTAATAGCCTTTAAATCAATGATTTTGAGTTTTGGGTTGCTAGGTGTTTCAACATAGATTCCTTTTGTGTTTGGGGCGATCTCAGCTTCAAAATCCCTGGCCTGTATTCCATTAGTAAAACTGTATTGAATCCCGTATTTAGAAAATTCTTTTTTAATGAAATTTCTAGTTCCGCCGTACAGATCGTCTTGAAAAATGACATGGTCACCTGATTTCAAATGAGAGAGCAATGCTGTACTCACAGCAGCCATCCCTGAACTGAAAATTAATCCACTTTCAGCTCCTTCTAAAGTAGCAACTTTCTCACACAAACCCCTTTGATTGGGAGTGTTAAAATAACGGGGATACTGATTGATTTCTACATCATTGAAAGCATAGGAGGTAGATGCATATATGGGCGATATGGCTCCACCATACTGAGTGTCATTTAACTCACCAGCATGGACACATTGGGTCCTAAAATCCGATGACTTACTCATTGGATTCAATCCAAGATATTACACTAGGGTCATCGGGTTGTGTTCTTGGGGATACCACACGAGCTAATCTTCCATCTGGATTAATTAGGTATTTTTGAAAATTCCATGAAACACTGGAATTCACAATTCCATTTTTAGTTTCTTGTGTCAGAAATTCGTAGACTGGATGTATATCTTTTCCTTTAACAGAAATCTTACTCATCATCGGAAAAGTTACACCATAATTGCTTTCACAAAAAGCGGCAATTTTTTCATCTGATCCTGGCTCCTGTCTTAAAAAGTTATTGGCAGGGAAACCTACAATGACAAATTCTTCATTTCCATACTTGTCATACAATGCTTGGAGCTTTTTGTACTGTGGGGTAAGACCACATTTTGATGCGGTGTTAACTATCATGATTTTTTTTCCTTTTAAAGAGCTAAAATCAAAATCTACACCTTCAATATTTTTAACGGTGAATTGAAAAATAGTGTTGTCGCTTTTTTCTTGAGAAAAAGCTGCAGGTGAGTTCATCATAAACGCTAGGATAATTAAGGTTAATCTCATTTGTAATTTTTTTTTCAAAGGTCGATGTTTTTTTTTGAATTGAAA
>CAZOWC010000199.1:0-2141 GCA_964583375.1 uncultured Flavobacteriaceae bacterium | reverse complement strand
TGTGCTTTTCATTAAAATAAGCTACTCCAGGGAAATCATTTTTATAATTTAAGATGCTGAGTATGAATTGAAAATGTAGATGTGGTGACCAATTGCCGTTTTCATTTGAGTTTCCAACTTCACCAATTTTTTCACCTTGCCTTAACTGATCTCCAATCTTGAGTTGTTTGACACTTGCTGCAGACAAATGTCCATATAAAGTGTGAAAATTAAGTCCCTCCTCTTGATGGCCAAGTATCACTAATCCACCGTATTTTTTATCTCCTTTATCATTTGTAGAAACTACGACTGTACCATCATAAATAGCATGTATTGGAGTTAATGAAGGAATCCAAAAATCAATGCCCAAATGCATGCAACGGCTCTCTCGACCATTATTTCCAATTTTGTCATAAGTAGAATCGGTGTAAAGAGGTCTTCTTTCAAGGTAACCTCCAGCTATTATTTTATCTGGATTTGCTTTTTGGAGCTCTGCTAATTGATAGTTAAACCAATCTAAATTGTCAAAATCTGAGGATTGCCCCAACCACTTACTTGAAATACTCAAGTCTAAAGGGACTACCCTTTCTTTTTTTAAAGAAGGGAAAAGAGAAATGAGAGAAATATTTTGATTCGAAGTCCAGTTTATAAAAAAACATGATTGAGGATGAGGAGTCATACCGCAAGCCGCTCTAAAACGATAATATGCAAATTCTGGATCGATATTCTTCCACTTTTTCAATAATTCCCAAGCTGTTTTATCGCTAACTTGAAGGTACGAATTCTCTGCTACTTCTAATTTATTTATTCTCGATTTAGTCACCGAAATTACGAGACGAATTGCAATACATATATAGAGATATTCTATTGCTTTTTCTTCAAGTGGAAAAAACTTGTGGTACCCTTTAACAATAG
The DNA here is from genome assembly GCA_964583375.1 of uncultured Flavobacteriaceae bacterium. Classification (GTDB taxonomy): domain Bacteria; phylum Bacteroidota; class Bacteroidia; order Flavobacteriales; family Flavobacteriaceae; genus MS024-2A. The sequence continues at coordinate 1,247 of CAZOWC010000199.1, read as the reverse complement.
CTAAAGAAGCTTCAAGAGGATCTTCAAAACCCACAATTGCGTAAGAACAACAAATTGCTAAATCATTTATTACTTGAGTATAAATAGCATCCCCAAAATCAATTAAGCCCTTAATTTTTGGATTGAAAACATTTTCTGAAACTAGAATATTAAAATCATTAGCGTCATTGTGTACTGTGCTCTTTTGCAACTGATTGTATTCAGACTGGATTTCTTCAAACTGGCTAATGAATACCTTGATCAAGTTATGTTCTGCGGTATCAAAAAGCTCTAGGTAATCTTTGACCCATAAACCATTAGCTATATCCCATTCAAACCTTCGGTGCGAAAAGGGATGATCAAAATCAAGTAATGCTTTGCTTATTTTACCGCAAAGTATTCCTAACTCGTAAAGCATGGTTTCAGTATGAGGGTTTACATGATTCCACAATCGTCCTGGGACCCAACTTAAGACACAAACACTTCTTTGCTGTTGGTTTTCATCAATAAAATTTGAAGTGGATTCTCCAGTATGTGTTTTGATAAATTGTGGGATATCAAAATTGAGTTCTTTTGACTTTAGATGAGTTAGGAGTCTTTCTTGAAAATTTAAAAATTGTAAATCTCTTTCAGGAGCATAAACTTTAACAACAAAAGCTTCTCCTAGTTCAGAAACCAATTTAAAATTTAAATCAAGTTCTCCATCTAATGGTGATAGCAGCCCTTTTAATCCAAAACTATTAAAAATGTGTTCTTTTAACTTTTCCGTTCGATCTGTATTATTTGTATTAGTCAATATTTTTTAAATTATTCAAAAGAAATATAATGATATCCATAAAATTTTAGGGAAATGTCGTCATAATCTATAAGATAAACATTATGCAAGAGTCTTGAATGTTAATTTTTCCTTAAAATACATATCTATTCTTTAACCCGTAATAAAAAACATACTACAATCATTAATTGAAGAGCTGAAAAAAAATACACTTCTCTTAGGTTTTTTTCCAGTTCTAGGACTTGATTTAATCGTTGAGGCCTCTTATTGCAGATAGAAGTTTCTTCTGTAAGTCATCCATAGAAAAAAAATACAGATAACCGTTGAGGTAAAAAGGGTCAAAACCCTCACTTTTCAAGGAAAAATAAACAGGAAAATCGTGTCTTAAGGGCAATTGGTGTGGCGACGTAAGTACAAAACTAGACCTGAAAGTCCAGTATAACCCAAATCCTGAGATTTATAAGTGACCCAGGGAGGATTTGAACCCCACCCT
>CAZOWC010000198.1:0-2146 GCA_964583375.1 uncultured Flavobacteriaceae bacterium | reverse complement strand
TTACCCACGGCTACATTTGGATCTGGAGTAGCTTCAAGCCAATTAGGAACAATGTCTGCTGTCGCCTCCATCATCTGAGTGGCGATTTGATTCAAAATTTGTCCTTTGTAAGGGATACCTTTGGGTAAAACAACATCAAAAGCCGAAAGACGGTCAGTTGCTACCATTACCAATCGCTTTTCTTGAAGTCTATAAACCTCTCTAACTTTTCCTATGTACTTAGAGTCCAAACCATCCAACTCTAAGCTGGTTTGCATAATCGTTTTACTGCTCATCAATTGTCGTGTTCTATCGTTTTATAGGCATCAATAATTTTTTTAACTAGAGGATGGCGAATTACATCCTTATCATCGAGATAAATTATTTCAATACCCTTTGTGTTTTTTAAAATCAAGAGTGACTCTTTTAATCCTGAGATCATACGTCTTGGAAGGTCAATTTGACCAGGGTCTCCTGTTAAAAGAAACTTAGCATTTTTACCCATACGTGTTAAAAACATTTTCATTTGGGCATGGGTAGTATTTTGCGCTTCATCCAAAATAACAAATGCATTATCTAAAGTCCTTCCGCGCATAAAAGCTAGAGGGGCGATCTGTATGGTACCATTTTCAATATATCCCTGGAGTTTTTCACCAGGAATCATATCTCTTAAGGCATCATATAGAGGCTGCATATAAGGATCGAGTTTTTCATTTAAGTCTCCAGGGAGAAAACCTAAATTTTCGCCTGCTTCAACTGCAGGACGTGTGAGTATGATCCGTTTGATTTGTTTTTCCTTTAGCGCTTTAACTGCAAGTGCTACACCTGTATACGTTTTTCCTGTTCCCGCTGGACCTACAGCAAAAACCATGTCGTTTTTGTACATGGATTCAACCAAACGCTTTTGGTTATAGGTTTTTGCTTTAATGATTTTCCCCCCTACTCCATGCAATATTTGGGTTTCTGTACCTCCATTTAGTTGAGGATTGTCCTGAGTTCCAGCTAATACAATACGTTCAATAATCTCATCGTTTAGGATATTAAATTTTCCAAAATGAGCTATGAGCATGTCAACGCGCTTGCTGAATTCTGAAAGGATGGCATCCTCACCATAAGCCTTTAGTGTATTGCCGCGAGCTACAATTTTTATTTTTGGAAAGTATGTTCTTAATTTGGCTAAATTTGAGCTTTGATCCCCAAAAAACTCTTGAGGATTTACTTCTGATAGGTCAATTTTTATATCATTCAAAGGCTACTCGATTAAAATGAATTATTTTTGTTAATGACTGATATGGTCGCTTATAAAAATAGAATATTTTTACGTAAATCATTAGAGAAAAATAACTTTATGGTCCTGGTAACTTTAACGACAGATTTTGGACATAAAGACTATTCTATATCCATCATCAAGGCGGCACTATTGAATCAGATACCCGAGGTGCAGATTATCGATATTACACATGAAATTAGTCCATACAATTCCTCTGAAACAGCTTATGTGCTTAAAAATGCTTACAAATCATTTCCAAAAGGAACTATCCATATCGTTGGTGTAGAGTCGGAATATACCCCAGAAAATATTCATTTGGCCATGCAATTGGAAGGACATTTTTTTATTGGTGCTGATAATGGTATTTTTTCATTAATAAATGAAGATACCAAGCCCGAAAAGTTGGTGGCTATTAACATTCATAAAACGGTTAGCAGCTCATTCCCTGTGCTTGATGTTTTTGTCCAAGTCGCAGCTCACATTACCAGAAAAGGAACATTGGAGGTTGTTGGAACTCCTATTGATAAAATGAAAGAACTTACCAATGTAAAGCCCGTTATCAGTCAAGATGGCAATCAAATCTTAGGAAGTGTGATCTATGTAGATAATTACGGCAATGTGATCACCAATATTACACAAAAGTTATTTAAAGAGATTGGAAAGTCCAGGCCTTTTACAATTAATGCGCGTACACTTAGGTTTACAGAAATTCACAACAGTTATAGTCAAGCTATAGACTTTAGTCAGCCCAAAGCTAACCGAGAGGAGGATGGCAAAAAATTGGCTTTATTCAATGCAGCTGGTCATTTAGAATTAGCTGTTTACAAAAGCAATCCCAATACCGTAGGGAGTGCAAGTTCGCTTTTTGGACTGCATTACAGAGATTTAATTAATATT
>CAZOWC010000197.1:0-2168 GCA_964583375.1 uncultured Flavobacteriaceae bacterium | reverse complement strand
TTTCATGATTTTACCCAAATTCCCAGTTATACTTAAGCTTCCCTTTCCTCTGGAGATTGCTGACTCGATAAAAAGTATATCACCACCAACAGACGTCCATGCCAAACCGGTAACCACACCTGCTACATGGTTATTTTCATACAGATCTCTATGAACCTTCACTGGGCCTAATATCTCAGTTAAATCTTCAATAGTTGGTGAATTGTTGTAATCCTCTTCCATCGCTAAGGATTTGGCTGCAAAACGCACCGCTTTGGCCACTTGCTTTTCCAGACCTCTAACCCCAGATTCTCGGGTATATCCCTCAACTATTTTTTCTAAAACAGCTTTTTTTAGATTTAATTGAGTTTTTTTCATCCCGTGCTCTTTTAACTGTTTTGGCAATAAAAACTTTTGTCCAATAGCAGTTTTCTCTTCTATGGTATAACCGCTAACGGAAATCATTTCCAAACGATCTCTCAATGCTCTATGTACAGGGGCTAAGCTATTGGCTGTTGCAATAAACATGACTTTAGATAGGTCATATCCCATTTCAAGGAAATTATCGTAAAAGCTGGTGTTTTGTTCAGGATCTAGGACTTCCAATAAGGCTGCAGCAGGATCGCCTTGGGCGCTAGTAGCCAACTTATCAATTTCATCTAAAACAAATACAGGATTTGAAGTTCCAGCTTTTTTTAAACTTTGAATGATACGACCAGGTAACGCGCCAATATAGGTTTTTCTATGCCCTCTTATCTCCGCTTCATCGCGCATACCTCCTAAAGAAATACGGACATACTCTCGCCCCAAGGCTTCTGATATGGACTTCCCTAAGGAAGTCTTCCCAACACCAGGAGGGCCGTGTAAACACAAAATTGGAGATTTCATATCTTTTCGCAACTTCAAAACAGCAATGTATTCTATCACTCGTTTTTTAACCTCTTCCAATCCAAAATGATCTCGATCTAAAATTCTTTGAGCACGTTTCAAATCAAAATTATCTTTAGAATAGATTTCCCAGGGAAGGTCAAGTACCAAATCTAAATAGTTACGCTGAACAGAATACTCAGCTACTTGAGGATTCATGCGTTGCAATTTCATCAACTCTTTGTCAAAATGCTTCGCTACCTCTTCGCTCCATTGTTTTTCTGCAGCATGTGCTCGCATTTCTTCTACCTCTTCTTCATACGAAACACCCCCCAACTCTTCTTGGATAGTCTTCATTTGTTGATGGAGATAATATTCGCGTTGTTGGGTATCCATTTCAGAGCGAACACGAGATTGAATATCATTCTTTAATGCCAACTTTTGATATTCTTCATTCATATGCTTTAAACAAGTTAAAGCACGCTGATGCAAACTTACTTCAGTTAATATTTTTTGCTTTTCATTGACTGAAACGTTCATATTTGAAGCTACAAAATTGACCAAAAAAGAAGGCGTTTGTATATTCTTGATTGCAAAAGCTGCTTCTGTCGGAATGTTTGGGTTCTCTTGTATAATTTGAAGAGCCAAATCTTTTATTGTATCAATAGTAGCTAAGAATTCTTTATCATCCGTATTTGGAAGTTCATCTTGAACAGGATCAATTTCAGCTCTGAGATAAGGCTGTTCTTCGGTTATGGAGTTGATTTTAAAACGCTTTTTCCCTTGAATAATGATCGTTGTATTCCCATCTGGCATTTTTAAAACCCGTAAAATTTGTGCGACTGTTCCCATTTGGAAAATGTCTTGTGCACCAGGGTTTTCCACATCATCATTTCGTTGTGCTACTACCCCGATTATCTTATCGGATTTATTGGCGTCTTTAATCAACTTAATGGATTTATCACGCCCTGCTGTAATTGGGATTACTACTCCTGGAAAAAGTACTGTATTTCTGAGAGGTAATATCGGAACTGCTTTAGGAAGGACTTCATTTTCTAAAGCCTCTTCATCTTCTGTGGTCATTAAGGGAATTAAATCCGCATCAGATTCTATATCTTGCCGTGACAAGTTGTCAATTGTATTGAAAAGGGATCGCGCCATATTGTTTTTTTAGGTCATCTTGTCATTTTTTAAACAATAAAAGCTGGTGTCTAAAGCTCGAATAACTTTTAAAACGTTTTAAAATAACTTCACATAAACAGGGACAATAGTTATGCCATAAAAAAGTAGATTAAGTGTAACTATTTAAAAGTTCCAGCCTC
>CAZOWC010000196.1:0-2178 GCA_964583375.1 uncultured Flavobacteriaceae bacterium | reverse complement strand
TTTTTTAAAGTTTGCTTATAGTTATTTATATAATGTTCAAAGGCTCCGGTGCGCTGTTTAATATCTTCATGGATAGGAACAGATTCAACAACACCCCAGGTTAAGCCGACAGCTTCAATTAACTTTTGGTGTGCTTTAATCTCATTGATTTCCCAAACCGATCCATTTGGGATGTGGTGCAAAGCAGAAACAACATTTACCGCGCCCGCTTGACGAATATTTTGCAGAGAAACCGGATCATTAGGTCCGTACCATCGAAAAGATTCTATCATAAAACTATATAATTAAACTCCGCTATAAGCACTAAAACCTCCATCGACTGGCAATACAACTCCCGTAACAAAACTTGCACTGTCACTGCATAGAAAATGAATCGGACCATTTAACTCTTCAGCTTCTCCAAAGCGCTTCATGGGAGTATTTCTAATTATTTTTTCGCCCCGCTCTGTAAGACTTCCGTCCTGATTTAAAAGCAATGCTTTATTTTGTTTTCCAATAAAAAATCCAGGGGCAATCGCATTTACTCGGACGCCATCTCCAAATTTAAGTGCCATTTCTACCGCCATCCAGCGCGTAAAATTTTCCATTGCTGCTTTTGAAGCAGAATACCCCAATACACGTGTGATCACTCGATCTACAGCCATGGAAGAATAATTTAGAATAGATCCCTTGCCTTGCTTACCCATGATCTCTCCAAAAACCAAACTGGGTAATAGAGTTCCCTTTAAATTTAAATCAACTACTTCATCAAAATCGTTTTCAGATAGGTCAAAAACCGTTTTATGATCAGGAATCACTGCGCCTGGAAGATTACCCCCAACTGCATTTATTAAAATATCGATACGTTTTAATTCGGAAATAATTTTGGAACGTACGCCTAAAAGATCTTGCTTATTTAATACATCGACAACAAAGGTGCGGACTTTTGTAAAAGGGGTTAGTTGTGAATTGAGTAGGTCTAATAGTTCTTTGTTTCTCCCCAAAAGAATCAATTGAACTTGGGCTTTCGCTAAACTCATGGCAATCGCACTGCCCAAGACCCCTGTGGCTCCTGTGAGAATTATAACTTTATCTTTAAGATCAAACAAAATAGAAAAAATTTAGAGGTTATAGTCGGAATTCCAATTCACAACTTGATTAGTATCCATTGCACGAATACCCATATCTACGGCAAATGCTACTTTAGCACCACTCTTAAAATTGGATAAAGGCATTTTATTTTCAATTATCGCTGTTCTAAAATCTTCTAGCGCCTGTCTGGTTGGCTCAGTATGCTCATACTCTATAGCGATCCCTTTCCCTGCCGTCCAGCTGGCGGTAGCGCCAGAAACACCATCAACATCTCCTATCACTTTTTCATATTTCCCTTCAGGATATTTCCAAGCATTTTGATAGTCTATAAGAATACTGCCTTTGTCTCCAAGTACTTTTATCTGATAATCGTCTTTCGCGTTTGCGGTCAAACAAGTAAAACTGGCTTTAACACCTTTGGGGTAGGAATAAATTAAATGCGTATTGTCGTAAGTTTCTCTCCCGTCTTTCCAATAACTGATATCCCCAAAGCCCGTTACTTTTTTAGGATGTGCATCCATAAACCAATTACAGAAATCAATTTGATGAGAACTGAGTTCAGCTGTCAATCCATAAGAATATTCGCGGTACATTCTCCAATTAACTTGTCGTTCAAATTTTGGGTCTGGCACTGGCCTTCTCCAATTTCCATTTCGATTCCATTGAGCGTGAACGGCATTGACCACACCGATCTCACCACTTTGAATCATTTCTACAAGATGAGCATAGAGTCGAGAGCTATGGTATTGATGGCCTGTTTGAAATATTTTATTGCTATTGGTCTTTAGTTTATCATATAATTTTAAAGTTTCTTCATCTCCTTTTGCCATCGTTTTTTCACAATAAATGTGAAGTCCTGCGTCTATTGCAGCTGAGGCAATAGTGGCATGAGTATTTAGGGGGGTGCTAATGATAACCGCGTCTAGGTCCTTGTGTGTTAATAAAGCCTTATAATCTTTATATTTTTTTGCTTTGGGCGCAATTACTGTTGCGGCATTTAAACGAAAATCTAAAGTATCACAAAGCGCAACTAAGTCAATATTTTTGATCGACATTAAAATTTTCATTAATCCCTGCCCCCGGTATCCTGTTCCAATTACTGCTATA
>CAZOWC010000195.1:0-2268 GCA_964583375.1 uncultured Flavobacteriaceae bacterium | reverse complement strand
ATTGACCTCTCTATTGTATGGAATGTATAAGGGAAAGTATAACTTTAAGGTTTTGACTTATGAACTCAAATACGATGACTTACCAGATGCCTTTGATGGTTTTACAATAACACAGATTTCAGACATTCACAGTGGAAGCTTTGACAATGTGAATATGGTCAATTACGGCATTGATTTGATCAACAAACAACAAAGCGATGTCATACTTTTTACAGGAGATTTAGTCAACAACAAAACTTCAGAAGTCCTTCCTTGGATACCTTATTTTGGAAAAATCAATGCACCTTATGGAGTATACTCGGTCTTGGGTAATCACGATTACGGAGATTATACGCGATGGGAAACTCCAGAAGAAAAAACACAGAATATTGAAGCTTTATATCGAGCACAAAAGGAGATGGGCTGGGACTTACTTTTAAACGAGTCCCGTATTATAGAAAAGGAGGGACAGCGTTTGGCAATTGTTGGGGTAGAAAATTGGGGGAGTGGCTTTAAAAAGGCGGGAGATCTTGATAAAGCATTAGAAAATGTTGCCGCTGAAGACTTTAAAGTATTACTTTCTCATGACCCATCGCATTGGGAGGCTAAAGTACTGCCTCATCCTTACACTGTTCATTTAACTCTAAGTGGTCATACACACGGAATGCAGTTTGGAATTGAAATTCCAGGCTGGATAAAATGGAGTCCAGTAAAGTGGCGATACAAACAATGGGCTGGTATTTACGAACAAGCAAAACAACGTTTAAATGTCAATCGTGGATTTGGATACTTAGCCTATCCCGGAAGGGTAGGGATTTGGCCCGAGATCAGTGTCATCACTTTAAAAAAGGCAAAAGCTACGGTTTAAGCAATTTCTGTTACATTTGCTGTATAATTCCTTATAGTTATGTCCAAATTTGGCGAATTATTAGACGAAAAAACCCCAATACTCTTAGCTTTTTACCAGCAGGAGGAGAGCAGTATGATCGATATTGATCGCACCCTAAAAGGTGTTGCCGCGGCTCTTGGTGATAAAGGTAAAGTAATCAAAATTGACGTCGATAAAAATCAAAAACTCTCAGAAGCTCTTAGAGTTCGGGTTCTCCCTACCTTTATGATTTACAAGTTTAGTGAGATGGTTTGGAGACAAAGCGGGGTCCAAGATGCTAATACCTTAATCAGCCTTTTACAAGACCATATTAACGAATAGGCTACTTATTTCTCTTTATTCAGTATTGCAGAAAATAAATTGAGATTTTTGTTAAATAAGTCTTCAATTTGATCTCCAAAAGCAGTGCTGTCGTAGGCTTTTACGATTTGGACAACATAATTAAAATTGTTGAGCTCTCTTTGTATCCTTGAACTAAGTTGAAGTTGGCTTTCTTCAGAAATTTGACTGTAGAGACCGAGACGCTTATCAAATTCAGCAATGATTTTAGTACTCAAGTCTTGTGCCAATGCTATTTGACCATCGAGGAAGTAGCCCTCTGCCACATCAATAAGACCAGTGAAGAATTCATAATCTCCGTAAAGATATCTAAAGGGTTCTACAGATTCCATAAATTGATTTAGTGCTGGTGTTAATTCAATGGTTTCCCCATGCTTTAAATCGGCTTCTACGAGCGTGCGATAGCGTTCAATTTCAGTGATGATTTCTTCACCTAAATTGTATTGTAAATCGGCATCTAAGCTGCTGAAATAATTCAATCTTCTACTATATTTTGCAGCGATTTTATCAGATAATTCTCGAGCCTTTTCAATTTCGCCTATACGATAGTAACCATCGACAAAAGGGACCAGCAGGCTGTAATATCCAAAATAATCCAGCGGCATTTTTTCTATAGCTAAATCAAGGATGTCTTTAGCTTTTTCTGCTTTGCCTTCGTTGATAAGCGTTTCAGCAAGCCTAACCATATTACTCCTAAATGAGATACTGTTTTTACGGGTTTCAGGGTCATGATAAATATCAAGGCGTTCCGAATTCCCCCATTCCCAGTGCATTACAATGTCAAACATAAGATCGCTATCGATACGCCCCATCAAATAGGGGTTTTCATCACCTAAGTCTGTTTCTATTGGAACTAGTTTATAGACAAGCCCTTCCAGTTGCAAGTATTTTTTCATCCATAAGTATTCAGAGTCTGAATAGCTTCCACCAGTAAAATAAATTGGACGTTCCCAATCATTATTAGCAAGGATATCCAGCATCATCATCTGATTTTTTAACAAAGCATTCTCAGGAAGATCAATATCGATATACGGAAGAATTTTGTCCGCATCTTCTGCTTT
>CAZOWC010000194.1:0-2321 GCA_964583375.1 uncultured Flavobacteriaceae bacterium | reverse complement strand
TTAGCACATGTATATTTATCTGGAGACAATTTCTCTGTAGCGGTAGGAAACCTTATTGCGGATCAAGTTAATAGAAATGAAATTAAATACTTTCCTTTAGAAGTTCAAAAAGGGATATCCCTCCACAGAGCCATAGACGAATTTACAGACGCCCATCCCCTATTTAAGAATTGTGTCACAACCCTTTTTCCAACTTACAGGCACTACAGCCGGGTGATTGTCGATATGTACTTTGATCATTTTTTAGCTGTTCATTGGGAGACTTTCCACGGTTCTTCATTACATGATTTTTCAAATAATTTTTACAACGCACTTCACCAAACTGAAATCGACTTTCCTGATAATCTGAAACGATTTATTCACTCCTTAACAACCTACAATTGGTTTGAGCAATACATTAGTGTATCAGGTTTGGGAGCCATAATGGCGCAAATGGATAGGCGTACGCGTTTCGATTCAAATTTAGCAGGATCAACCTCTATATTAATTGAAAAATATCTCTACTTTGAGCAACAATTTTTAAATTTTATCAAGCCTCTTATCGCTTTTTCTCACTCGAAATTATCTGAATTATGACAAATACAAATTCTTTAGGGGTCATTTCTGTCTTGAGTATTTCACTCATTTTTATCTCGTGTAATATTGAAAAGCCAATCAAAGGAGCAGTGGTAAGTGCTCGCGAGGAAGCCTCTAAAATTGGAGTTGAGATTATGGCTCAAGGAGGAAATGCATTTGACGCCATGATAGCTACGGATCTTGCCCTTACAGTTTGTTATCCCAATGCAGGGAATATAGCCGGTGGTGGCTTTTTAGTATATCGACTAGCAGATTCTGATACAGGAAGTTTGGATTATCGGGAAAAGGCCCCCATGGCAGCCAATGCAGATATGTATTTGGATCAAGAAGGAAATGTAATACCAGGTAAAAGCACCCTTGGTGGTATGTCAGTTGGCGTTCCGGGAACCGTTGCCGGTTTAGAAGCAATCCACGAAAAATTTGGAAGTCTCCCTTGGGAATATTTGGTTCAACCAGCAATCGATTTGGCTCGGAAGGGCTATCGAGTTACAAATAAACAGCAGTTGAGTTTTGAAGGAAAACGAACCGAATTTATTAAAGTGAATGGAGAATACACTTTTTACGCTCAAGGATTTAAAGAAGGAGATCTTGTGAAAAATAAAGCCTTGGCGGTAACATTGGAACGCATTGCTAAATACGGAAGTGCAGGATTCTATCAGGGTGAAAATGCAGTAGCTTTGATAGAAAGAGTCAAGGAAACAGGTGGAATCATGACACTGGAAGACTTACTCGCTTACAAACCTATATGGAGAGATCCTGTACATTTCAGTTACAAAGATTTAGAGATTTATACCATGGGACCACCCTCGAGTGGTGGGATCTGCCTGGGTCAAATCATGAAAATGATCGAACCCTTTGACATAGGACAATACGAGCAAAATTCTTTGGAAGCAATTCAGATTGTTGTGGAAGCAGAAAGAAGATCTTATGCCGATCGAAGTTTGTATTTAGGAGATCCTGATTTTATAAAGATTCCACAGGACAGCCTTTTGAATACCGGCTATTTAGCAAATCGTATGGCAAGCTTTGATTTTGATCAAGCAACTAAATCGTCTGACATCAGTCCAGGAACCATTGACTGGGTAGAAAGTGAAGAGACAACACACTACTCCATTCTGGACGCTATGGGCAATGCAGTTGCGGTAACTACAACACTAAATGGAAGTTATGGATCAAAGGTGTTTGTTGAGTCAGGAGGCTATTTTTTGAACAATGAAATGGATGATTTTAGTAGTAAACCCGGTGTGCCGAATATGTTTGGACTTATAGGTGGTAAAGTAAATGCCATTGCTCCTGAAAAGCGTATGCTCAGTGCAATGACCCCAACTATAGTAGAAAAAGACGGCAAACTCTCTATGATCGTTGGTACTCCAGGTGGCTCAACCATCATTACCTCTGTATTGCAAACGATACTCAATGTATATGAATTTGGAATGAACATGCAAGAAGCTGTGAGATCTCCACGCTTTCATCACCAATGGCTTCCTGATGAAGTTGTTTTTGAGCCCAAACGGTTTGATTCACTTTTTATAACTAAACTTCAAGACAAAGGCTACGATATTAAAGAAGAATACACCCGGATCATTGGTCGAGTAGATGCCATTCATTTATCTGAAGAAAATAAAATTACGACAGGAGCCGATCCACGAGGAGATGACAAAGCGGTTTTTCTTTATTAATCCTTTTTGATTCAAAAGACTGCAATAATATCTTATTTTTGCAGCTTATTAGCTATGAAGAAAGCC
>CAZOWC010000193.1:0-2326 GCA_964583375.1 uncultured Flavobacteriaceae bacterium | reverse complement strand
CAACAGATCATTGGATATTCCATCCCTTGATTTTTGGCATGTACTGAAACAGCTTTTGGGTAGGGATAGTCAAAAGTAAACTTGGAATAGGTTTTTAAAGTTTGCACCACGGCTTTTGTAGAATACTCTTCCCATAAAGGATTTCCCTCTTTGGGATAAAGCGAAACCGCCATGACCTTTTGGGCTCCGAGCTTAACCGCTTGCCGTTCCCAAATAAATTTTCTTGAGGTCGCAAAACCAAAATCCCTTACGTTTTTAGCGTAATATTTCCATGTACTTTTCTTTTTAGAAAAGGATTGTTCTTTTTTTCGAGCCTCTTCTTCGGTAACAATCAACAGAGGCTTGTCAAAGCTCTTTGCTGAAGTGGTAAATCGGTTATACTCTTCCCTACTCAATACTTCTTTTGGATTTTGTAGACTTCCCGTTGCCTCCATGATATGATCTGCAGGTACAGTAATATTTACCTCATAATCCCCAAATTCTAAAGCAAACTCTCCATTGCCCCAGAACTGGTAATTTTGCCAACCCTCAACGTCATTGTAAACGCAAAGCCTAGGAAAAAACTGTGCGATCACATAGGCTTTATTGCCATCTTCCTCAAAAAACTCGTAACCAGAACGTCCTCTCCCTTCAACGTGGTTGTTGATATTATACCACCACTTGATTTTAAAAACATAAGATCCTCCTGAGGAAATTGGCTGTGGAAGATCTACTCGCATCATCGTTAGATTGATTTTGTGCGGAAGTGGATTCCCTTTTTCATCTTTAACCCAATCGATATTAAAGCCCCCATCAAAGGGCTCATTAACGTAATTGCTAACAAATGAAGAAGGCCGCATAGTAACTGAATTACCTGACCCATTTTTTTCTAGAGCTGGGGCATCTTTTTTGCGAATATTTTGGTCCAATTGAATCCACAAATAAGGCAATTGGTCTGGAGAATTGTTGGTGTAGGTTATGGTTTCCTCACCATACAACCTACTGTTTTCATCATCCAACTCGATGTCCATTGCATAATCGACCTTTTGCTGAAAATAATCTACCCCGGGAGCTCCTGCTGCGTTGTGATATCTATTTGGATCTGCAAACTGGTCGTAAAGTTGCTTGAACTTGTTGTTATTAGTGTGACCTTGTTGGGTTTGGGCATTCAATAAAAATGACCCTAAAACAAGAAAAATGACGGAAAAATTCCATTGATATACACTGCTTTTCATGTTAACTGATTTGTTTTGGTCTAAATATACAAATCTACTGAGACTCAATTGTTAAAATTAATCGGTCATTGACAAAGAAATACGAGGTTTTTTTTGATGAAGTAAATAGCTATTTCGCTGATCAGCATTTTTAAAGTGGATAATATTCTGTTGATCATTAAAAAGCGATAAAAACAAGCCATTGTAAAGTTCAATAGTATCCGGCACTTCAGCTAACTGCAATTCGATGTAACACTTCGCTATATCATTTTTATATTCTTTCCCCAAGAAGACATAATCTAATAGCTCTCCCTTGGAAGAAAACTGAAGATTTTGCTTAAAATAGTTGGCAATAAGCACGTAGATACGCTCTTGGTCCGAATCTGGATCCAAAGCGAGCTCTTTGTCTTTCAATTTTAAAACTGACTCAAGATCGTCAGTAAAAACCTGAGAAATAATTTCTATAGTTTTCGTTTCTGATGTAAACTCTACTGTTGTCGTGCTCACATAGAATTTATGGGTATTTGTTTGAATCCCATTCAAAAGGGATAATAAAAAGAGGTAGATCGTCAAGGGCAAACCAAAAGACATCTTATTCTTTTAAGGTTTCTTTATAAGTCTCGCTCTGGTTGATCAGATAATCTATAAGCTGAAACTGCATACTCTGTTTTAACAAAGTACTTGTTTTCATTTGTGTATCAATATATTCTAGAAAGCCCACCACCTGATCTTTTTGAAGTTTGAGATCATTTTCAAAAAAAGAGTCTTCAAAGACTTGCGGCAGTACCTCGCTGGGTTTCAAGCGCATTCTTTCTTCCTCAGACTTTGAGTTTAGTGCTTTGACAATCAACTTGGCTATATTGACAAAATCTATTCCTTGAGTCAAAACACGGTCGTCCGTTAGCTTGTTGTTTACCCGAGTTGATTTATCTTGCTCGTAATCAAATCCTTTAAATTCTTCTTCTTTCAAATCCAAAAATCGTTCAATATCTTCAGTGGTAACTACCACTTCCCTAAGCTCATTGATGTTTTCAGTTACGCTGACTACCAAGCGATTTATTGCCAAAATTTCAGGAGTAATTGTAACCGCACGAATTTGGTATTGAACAGATGAAAATATAACCTCATCACCT
>CAZOWC010000192.1:0-2329 GCA_964583375.1 uncultured Flavobacteriaceae bacterium | reverse complement strand
TTGCCCAATCTTTGAGCCCTACTTTTTCTAAGTATTCCAAGGCCATATGCTGCCTTTCTTTCCTTGGAATCCTTTGGTAATACAAAGGAAGTGAAACATTTTCTAGTGCAGATTTATAATTAATTAAATTGAATGATTGGAAAACAAATCCTAAAAATTTATTTCGGTATTTGGCAGCTTTAGTTTCGTTTAAATCCTTGATGGGAACCTGATCAAGAATGTATTCTCCTTCATCGGCAACATCTAACATGCCTAAAATATTGAGTAGAGTAGATTTCCCAGATCCAGAGGACCCCATTATCGCTACCAATTCACCTTCTTCTATGTTAAAATTGATTCCTTTGAGTACATGCAGTGAAGATGGTCACATTTTATATGACTTATGTAGGCTTTTGATCTGAATCATCTAGAATTTCGCTTAAAATTTCACAAAAATAACATATTTGTATTAGTTATTTTATGTTTAGACTACAAGAATTACAAAATGTTAAACTTATACCCTGATTATTTTTTTATAATTTGAAAAACTTTCCAACCCACAAGTCCTACTAGTAAGTAAGGGATCGCCATCAGGTATAAAATTCCATTATTTATTCCTTTTGCAGTTGATTGCCCTTCTTCTGATTGAAGCACCGCTCTACACATTGAGCACTGAGAATACCCAATGTCTATACTCAATAGGAAGAATATTAAAAAGAAAACAATAATCAGTTCTGGTTTACGCATAATAAGGAGAAATCATTAGATAGACAATCACACCAGTTACCGCAATATACATCCAGATAGGAAACGTGTATCGGGCAATTTTTTTATGCTCAAAAAATAAATTTGAGATAGCCCTTACATAGGTAATGAGTACCATTGGAATGATACCTATAGATAGAAAAATATGGCTGATCAATATAAAATAATATACGTATCTGATAATCCCATCTCCTCCATATGGCGTAGGGTCAGAAGTCATATGATAGGCAACATACATGACTAAAAAAATCAAGGAAAGACCAATAGAGGTCTTCATCAGTTGTTCGTGTAAGCTGATGTTTTTTTGCTTGATTGCCCAATAAGCAATCATTAGAATTATAGCGGTAATTCCATTGATCGCTGCATAAATGGGTGGCAGAAAAGTCAATGGTGCTACATCAGGTATACGGACCATAAACAACAAAGCAACTACTACTGGGATTAGAATTGAAACAATCCATATCCAAGTTTTGTATTTCTTTTCGTAATTAACAGCTTTTGCACTCATACTTTATTCTTTTAATAATTTTTCAATATCCTCTATAAGTAGATCGACTTCTTGAACCTCAACATGCTCTTGATCAATTCCCATATAATAAACTATGGGATTATCAAATTGGTCTGCACGAGAGCGGATATAACCGTCTTTGTCTATCAAAGCAAAATAACCTTGATGCTCAAAGCCTCCATCTACTCTTGGATTGACCGATGCAAAGATATTAAATCCTTGATTTGCAAGAGTGTATATTTTTTCTTTATCTCCAGTAAGGAAATGCCAATTTTGTGAAAATACATCATAGCCCTCAGCGTATTCTTTTAAAATGGAAGGGGTGTCATGTTTGGGATCTATGGTAAAAGAAGCAATTCCAAAATCATTACGAGAGCCAAATTGAGTTTCAATTTTTTTCATGTTTTTATTCATGATTGGACAGATGCTAGGACAAGAAGTAAAGAAAAACTCCGCGACATAGACCTTTCCCTTAAAATCTTCATTAGAAATGAATAAGCTGTCTTGATTGAGAAAGGTAAATTCTGGGACCCTTTTAGCCTCTCCGTTGAGGGCTATGTATTGTAATGGTTCTCCCGATTTTGATCTCCCATCCTGAACGATAGTATCATTTTTGACTCGATCAATGATTTTGGGGATGAATAATATTCCAAATATTAAAACCACTAAAAAAAGACCCACATATTTGAGTTTAGACATATCGACTACTTTTCTCTTTCTGTATTATATATTTTCAAAGCAAGGCGGTATTCAGCTAAAATAACTTTGACATCGTCAATCATCTTCTTGTTAATTTGCGCAACAGAGCGTGCATCAAATCCAAAAACAATTCCTTGATCTTCATCATCGTTTCTCCCTCTCAAATTAGCGTCTTTATCAATAATAAAAACAAAAGGGGTGCTTCCAACTTCATTGAGCTCTAACGGGGTTTTAAGAGAACTAAAATGTTTATTCATGGTTTCTTTAGAAGCTGTTACAAAGTTCCATTTTGACAAGTCTGTTCCTACACCCTCGCGTAGTGCATTTTTGAGTTGATCTACTTCTGCTGCATAAGCTTTATTGACAAGGAATACAAAT
>CAZOWC010000191.1:0-2331 GCA_964583375.1 uncultured Flavobacteriaceae bacterium | reverse complement strand
ATCTCCTTTTGTTTCATTAGTGGTTGGAAGCGAGCTAGCTGTCAATAATCCTAAAACAAGGAATGAAATAAGTATTTTTTTCATATTTATAGGTTTAAAATATTTTTTAAAAATTGATCATCAACTGAGCCTCCGGCAAAATCATCAAATGTTTTTTGTGTCGCCTCAATGATATGTTTTTCAATAAAGGGTGCGCCTTCTCGTGCTCCTTGTTCGGGACTTTTGATACAACATTCCCATTCCATCACTGCCCACACATCACAACCGTATTCTGTGAGTTTGGTAAAAATGGTTTTAAAATCAATTTGGCCATCCCCAGGAGAGCGGTACCTTCCAGCTCGATCTATCCAGTCACCATAACCCCCAAAAGCTCCTTTTTTACCATTTGGCTTAAATTCAGAATCCTTCACATGGAAAGACTTAATAAACTCGTGGTAATGATCAATGTATTCAATATAGTCAAGTTGTTGTAAAACAAAATGGCTTGGATCGTAAAGAATATTTACGCGTTTATGATTACCTGTGGCTTCTAAAAAACGTTCAAAAGTCACTCCATCGTGTAGGTCTTCACCAGGGTGAATTTCATAACAAACATCAACTCCATTATCCTCAAATACGTCTAGTATGGGTTTCCATCGATTTGCTAATTCCTTAAAGCCGAGCTCTACCAAACCATCAGGACGTTGTGGCCAAGGGTGCCATGTATGCCAAAGAAGGGCTCCAGAAAAGGTAGCATGAGTTTTTAAGCCAAGGCGATTACTTGCAATGGCTGCCTTTTT
The DNA here is from genome assembly GCA_964583375.1 of uncultured Flavobacteriaceae bacterium. GTDB lineage: Bacteria > Bacteroidota > Bacteroidia > Flavobacteriales > Flavobacteriaceae > MS024-2A. The sequence continues at coordinate 1,552 of CAZOWC010000191.1, read as the reverse complement.
CATTGTTTCCACAGCCCATTCAGTTCGTGCTTTAGGGTTATTTCTAAGTTTTTCAGGCGCAAAATTATCAAACATTAAATCATAGGCAGAATGAACTGCAACTAATTGACCTTGAAGGTGAGTGGAAAGTTCTGAAATTTCCAGGCCATAAGAATTGATTTTACCTTTAAGCTCGTCACAATAGGTTTGACTTTCAGCAGCCTGATCAAGGTCGATTAAAAAATGTTCCCAAGTGGGAATTTGTATTCCTTTGTAGCCTAAGTCCGCTGCCCATTTGCAAATTCCATCTAAGGAATTAAAAGGAGCTTTACTATCAACAAACTGAGCGAGAAAGACTGCAGGTCCTTTTATTGTTTTCATTGATTTTCCAGGCTGAGCCATACATTTCCATTTTTATGTGATTCAACAACTTTTTCTATAAAGAGCATACCCCTTACTCCATCGTTCATCGTTGGATATTCTCCATCAAATGATTTTTCATTTTGGAGCGCTTTTGCAACTCCTTTGTATATGTTACCCATGGCATCAAAGATTCCCTCAGGATGGCCTCCAGGTAGCTTAGTTCCGTCTTGAGCAACTGCTGAGGCATATGCATTGCCAGGTTTAATTACCTTTCGTGGCTCGTCATCTTTAAGGTGGTAAAGGAAGTTTGGATTTTCTTGTTCCCAACGATAAGCACCTTTTTTACCATAAATAGCAACGGTTAATCCATTTTCTTCTCCAGTAGCAATTTGACTTGCTCTAATAACACCTTTTGCTGTATTTGAAAAACGAACTAAAACAGTTCCGTCCAAATCAAGAGTATTGTCCTCATAAAGGGTGTTTAAATCAGCCAGAACGGACTTTACTTGCATACCAGTCAGGTATTCTGTCATCTGGAAGGCGTGCGTACCAATATCGCCGATACAAGAGCTAATTCCTGCTTTTTTAGGATCCAAACGCCAAACAGTTTTACGTATTTCAGGATCGTGAATTACAGGATTGATCCAACCTTGGTAATATTGAACATCAATTTTTTGTATTTCTCCAAGTTCTCCTTCAGCGATCATATGCTTCATGTGGCGAACCATCGGGTAACCTGTGTAGGTATAGGTTACGGCAAAAATTGCATTGTTTGCCTTTTGAAGTGATTCCAGTTCTTTTGCTTCAGCATATGAAGTTGTCAAAGGTTTTTCGCAAATAACATTAAATCCATTTTCGAGAAGTTTTTTTGCCATGGGGAAATGCAAAAAATTTGGAGTGAGTACAGAAACAACCTCGATTCGCTCCTCCTTCGGTTTTTTAATTTCTTCAGCTATAAAAGTATCAAAATCAACATATACTCTATCAGTATTGACCCCAATCTTCTCAGCGAATTTAATATTTTCCTCGTAGACAGGATTGAAAACACCTCCAGTGATTTCATAACGATCGTACATATTTGAGGCTACACGGTGAAGTACTCCAATCAAAGAGTCTCCTCCACCCCCTAAAATACCTAGTCTAATTTTACTCATGTTGATTTTATTTTGATGGTTTGATTTTTAAAAAAAAATAAAAATAAGATTAAAAT
>CAZOWC010000190.1:0-2379 GCA_964583375.1 uncultured Flavobacteriaceae bacterium | reverse complement strand
CGTTTAATTGACGTTGCTCCTCTTCCTTTATTAAATCAAATACTGCTGTGTCTTGTAAGGTCATAAAATAGATAATTGATCCAGCAAAATTACATATAAATGCATCTAAGTGCTCATATAATTTTGTTTTTAAGAGATTATTTTAAACAAGTAATTAACAAGAATTAAAGAATTGACTAAACCCATCTAACGGTCCAACTCAAAAGAACTCATTATACAGACGTATTAACTTCAACTAGAGGGGCTAAAAAAGCGATAAAAGTGTCAAATTGACTCTAAAAATAGTTGAAAGACTGTCATTTAGTCATCTGAATGTCAATGGAATAGCTTTTGAAGTTGTAAGTAAAAAATTGCTATGAATCTGAATAATCTTACCACCAAAGCTCAAGAAAGTGTGCAATTTGCACAGCTATGGGCCTTTGAAAACGAGCACCAACAAATTGATAACGAACATTTATTTCAAGGAATCCTTGAAACCGATGACAATGTAATCCCTTTTCTCTTATCTAAACTCAATGTTAATACCGCGCTTTTAAAACAATTGAATGAAAGTGCACTAAAAAGTTTTCATAAAGTCAATGGAGGGAATCAAATGCTTTCCCAAAAAGCTTCGCAAACACTGATGAATGCAATTGCCATTGCCAAAAAGCAAAAAGACGAATACGTTTCTACAGAGCATTTACTCATCGCCTTGTTTGAATCCAAAAGCACGGTGTCAAAAATCCTTCAGGACCAAGGAATTACAAAATCAAACCTAAGAGAAGTGATCAAAGAATTGCGAAAGGGAGAGAAAATCACTTCAGCCTCTGCGGAGCAGAATTATAACGCCTTAGAAAAATACGCTAAAAACCTGAATCAGCTAGCCAAAAACGGAAAATTAGACCCCGTTATCGGTCGAGATGAGGAAATTCGCAGACTATTGCAAATTTTGAGCAGGCGAACCAAAAACAACCCCATATTGGTTGGTGAACCCGGTACAGGTAAGACCGCCATAGCCGAGGGATTGGCGCATAGAATTATTGAAGGTGATGTCCCTGAAAATCTAAAAGACAAACAGATTTTTACCCTTGATATGGGAGCCTTGATAGCGGGAGCCAAATACAAAGGTGAGTTTGAAGAACGTTTAAAAAGCGTCATCAAGGAAGTCACCCAAAGTGCAGGAGACTTGGTCTTGTTTATCGATGAAATTCACACCCTAGTTGGTGCCGGAGGTGGCGAAGGAGCCATGGATGCTGCCAATATTCTAAAACCTGCTTTGGCAAGAGGCGAACTGCGCGCCATAGGCGCAACCACCCTGGACGAATACCAAAAATACTTTGAAAAAGACAAGGCTTTAGAACGCCGTTTTCAAAAAGTAATGGTAGATGAACCCGATCATGAAAGTGCAATTTCCATCTTAAGAGGGATAAAAGAAAAATACGAGGCACACCACAAGGTAAGAATTAAAGACGAGGCAATTATTGGCGCGGTAGCTCTTTCCAACCGCTATATTACCAATCGTTTTTTACCAGACAAAGCTATTGACTTGATGGATGAAGCAGCCTCTAAGTTGCGTATGGAAATCAATTCCAAGCCTGAAGAACTCGATACACTAGATCGCAAAATTCGTCAGATTGAAATTGAGCTGGTCGCCATCAAAAGAGAAAAAGATCAAGAAAAGATCAAAAAACTCAATCTGGAATTGAGCGAGTTAAAAGAAGAGCGTATAACCCTTTTTGCCCGTTGGAGCCAGGAAAAAGAAGTGGTAGATCACATACAGCAAACAAAAATTGAGATTGAAAACCTTAAGGCACAGGCAGATCGGGCGGAACGTGAAGGAGATTATGGTACTGTAGCTGAAATCCGATACGGTAAACTGCAGGAATCGGAGGATAAAATTCAAAAACTTCAAGAGGCTTTAGCTAAAAACCAATCGGAAGACAGTTTGATTAAAGAAGAAGTTACCTATGACGATATCGCAGAAGTTGTCGCTAAATGGACCGGGGTTCCTGTGAGCAAAATGCTAAGGTCCGACAAAGAAAAGCTGCTTAAACTGGAAGAATTGTTGCACCAACGCCTCATCGGTCAGGAAAAAGCTGTGACTGCTGTAAGTGATGCGGTCAGAAGAAGCAGGGCAGGTTTACAAGAGAGCAACCGACCCATTGGTAGCTTTTTATTTTTGGGAACTACAGGTGTAGGGAAAACAGAACTCGCCAAAGCCCTTGCAGAGGCGTTATTTGACGATGAAAATAACATCACTCGTATTGATATGAGCGAATACCAAGAACGCCACGCCGTAAGTCGATTGCTAGGTGCCCCTCCAGGATATGCCGGTTATGAGGAAGGCGGACAACTGACAGAGTCTGTTCTAAGAAAGCCCTATTCTGTAGTGTTGCTCGA
>CAZOWC010000189.1:0-2412 GCA_964583375.1 uncultured Flavobacteriaceae bacterium | reverse complement strand
GATGCCCAAATTGAGATAGGGAATTCCAATTTGGGCAACTTTGCGGCCAAGAATTCCAATTTGGGCATCTTTGGAGCTCTTGTCCTCAAAGATGCCCAACTTGGAAATCCCTATCTCAATTTATTGTATCAGGCAGACGACACAAAAGTGGATCTAATTAACCAAGATTTTATATTTAGAGCGGTTAATCTCAGCGAACAGGCTGAGGGTACATCGGCATCTATGGGAGGAACTTTTTCTCATATTAACTTTAGGGATTGGAGTTTGGACTTACAAATAGAATCCGACAGAATGTTGCTGCTAAATACGATACAAAAACCTGAATCTCTATTTTTTGGGCAAGGATTTTTAAATGGAAATTTAAGTCTTACTGGACCTACCCGAAATTTGAGTATTTCGATGCAAGGTACTTCAGAAAAGGGAACCTCAATTAAGATCCCATGGGCTGAAAGTTATGGTTTATCCGATAATAGTTTTGTGAGCTTTATAGATAAAAATGTAAAGCGAGTTGAAGATATCGATATTGAAGCTAAGGAATTAAAAGAGATTAGAGGTGTCGAGATGGACTTTGAATTAGATGTAACCAACGACGCCTCAATTGAAATTGTTATTGATCAAGAAACAGGGAGTTATTTGAGTGGAAGAGGAGCAGGTAACCTTTTTATGGAAATCAACACCAATGGGAAATTCAATATATGGGGTGATTTCATCACTTATGATGGAATTTACAATTTTAAAAACCTAGGTGTTATCGATAAGAAATTTAATGTAAAACAAGGGGGTACCATCGTTTGGGAAGGTAACCCACTTGAAGCACAGATGGATTTAGAAGCGGTTTACAATGTTCCTGGTGGTGCCAACCCAGCATTACTGTTAGATAATCCAAACTTTAATAAGAGCATCCCTACAGAAGTTTTAATCCGACTGCAGGGAAACCTATTAAAACCCAATGACCCTGTTTTTGAGATTGACTTTCCCAATACCAGTGGCACAGTGGCTTCTGAAATCAATTATCGTTTGGCAGATCCTCAGCGGAGTCAGTTACAAGCTATTTCTTTGCTTTCACAAGGGATTTTTATCAATGAAGTAAGTGTTTCCATGCAGGGAATTACAAATAATCTCTATCAAAAAGCATCAGACATTGTCAGCAATCTTATTGGTGAAGAAAACGACAAGCTCAAGGTTGGAATCGACTACCTCCAAGGCGACAAAAGTGCGCTATTGGATATCGCCACCGAAGATCGGTTGGGCTTTACCCTGTCGACTCAAATTAGTGACCGTATTTTATTAAATGGAAAGATTGGTGTTCCTGTTGGTGGTGTTGAGCAGACTTTAATAGTAGGAAATGTTCAAATTGACTTTATCCTTAATGACGAGGGTTCTCTTAGGGCTAAAGTGTTTAACAAAGAAAACGAATTCCGATACATTGGAGATGAGCTTGGATATACCCAAGGAGTAGGACTTTCTTATGATGTTGATTTTAATACATTTAAAGAGCTGATTCAAAAGGTTGTAGCGAATCAATCCACCCGGAAAACAGTTGAACAGAGTAATTCTATACAAGCTGTTGATAGTCCTGTTCGATTTGTGAAAAAAAATTAAATTGTAACAATTCATTTCAATTTTGTAAAATTTCTTCTCGAGTTAGTCTGCTGTTGATATAATGTTTAAATTTGGTCCGAAATCAATTGAATGAGTACGAGTATCAAAAAAATTGGTGTGTTGACCTCAGGAGGTGACGCTCCAGGGATGAACGCCGCCGTAAGAGCTGTAGTAAGAACAGCCGTCTACCACAAAGTAGAATGTGTAGGAATTCATCAAGGATATCAAGGCCTTATTGATAATAAGTTAAAGGTGATGAATGCACGTAGTGTAAATAACATCATCAATAAAGGGGGAACAATTTTAAAGTCAGCACGTTGTTTAGAGTTCAGAACTAAAGAAGGTCGACAAACAGCTTTTAAAACTGTCCAAAAACACGGAATTGAAGCTCTTGTTGTTATTGGAGGTGACGGTTCTTTTACTGGTGCTATGATCTTTCAGTCAGAGTTTAATATTCCAGTTATAGGAATACCTGGTACGATTGATAATGATATTTTTGGAACTTCTCACACAATCGGGTACGATACAGCTCTCAACACCGTCATAGAAGCAATTGACAAAATTAGAGATACCGCAATTTCACATAACCGACTTTTTTTTGTTGAGGTCATGGGAAGAGATGCTGGTCATATTGCCTTGAACACAGGTATTGGTGCTGGTGCAGAGGAAGTGCTTATCCCTGAAGAAGATATGGGACTTGATCGCTTGCTCGATTCATTAAAAAGAAGTGAAAAATCCGGTAAATCGTCGAGTATTGTAGTAGTAGCTGAAGGAGATAAAACTGGTAAAAATGTTTTTGAAATCGCGGAA
>CAZOWC010000188.1:0-2414 GCA_964583375.1 uncultured Flavobacteriaceae bacterium | reverse complement strand
AACAGGAAAATAATTAGCCAATCCAGTATTGCTAATTCCATAAGATTCATTTATTTAATTCATTTAAAGATAGATAAAAAACTTTCTCGGCATTAAATAGTTGTTAAAAGGCTTTAAAATGAGTCAAATTCCCCCTAGGTTTGCCTTGTGTAACTACTGATTCTCAATGAGAAAGCTAATTGTACATCTGATTCTAATTCTAATTCTAGGGATAAATTCTCTCTCGGGTCAAATTATTGGTGAATCTAAAGAAACAACTAAGCTTCTCCTTGCTCCCCCTGAAAACAATGCCCCTAGCCTTTTGTCGCCCAAAAAACAAAAACAATTTCTTTCCGAAGATTTTTTCAATCCTAAATTGGAATTTAAAGATCCTAAAAATGATATTAACAATCCCCCGATCAATTTTGGCAGAGGCGAACAATTTCTAGATCCAGGAAAACAATACCTCAATCGTCTAAACCGACGTCCTGAAAAAGAAAAAAACCCAAATCAATTTAAGGTTGATCAATATTTGGGAGACTTTCGAAATAATGGAAAGTTTGTTCAAATTGCGGTTCGTGATCATGAGTCCCCTGATGGTGATCTGATCCGAATCATGCTAAATGACCAGGAAGTGGTGCCTCAGGTACTCTTATTAGAGCGATTTAAAACGATCTCTATTGACTTGGTCCCAGGCTTCAATAAAATTGATTTCGTAGCTCTTAATCAAGGTGAATCAGGCCCTAACACAGCTGAAGTGCGTGTTTTTGACGATCAAGGTAAATTAGTTGGAGCCAATCGGTGGAACCTTGCAACTGGAGTTAAAGCAACTTACATTATAGTTAAAGAAAACTAAGGCTCAAGCTTGATAAATTTCAAGCATCCCCTTGATAAATAAAACAACCTCCTCTGAGGTTCCCGTACTAATCCTACACCAATCGTAAAATGGAGGGAAAGGCCTTCCAATTCGTACTCCCTTCTCCAACATTTCTGGCCCTAATGCTCTTATATCCCGCCTCGAGTGAAAAAAGATAAAATTTGTATGCGAAATAACATAATCAAGTTTGAGGTGGTCTAAAAGTTTGTATATCCGCTGTTTTGCCTCTTTGTTTTTTTTGAGAGAAAAATTATAAAACGCCTCGTCTTTAAGTGCTTCCTTCGCTGCCTCGACTGCGAGGACATTACTCATTGCAACAACATTCTGACGAATTTGTTGGGCGATTTCAGGTTTAGCAATAAGGTAACCAACTCTCAAGCCTGCCATTCCATAAACCTTGGAAAAGGTTTTGGAAACAATCACATTATCCCCACGCTTTACCGCATCAACCATACTGGGATAATTCGGCTCTTCTATAAAATCATAATACGCCTCGTCTGAAAAGACTATCGTCTTTTTACTCGCAGCTTCGCAAAAATCAACAAGCTTTTGTGCTGAAACTAACGTGCCTGTTGGGTTATTGGGATTGCATAGGAATACCAATTTTGTCTTTGAGGAAATTTGTTTTTCGATGGCGTCCAAATCGTATCCTTTATCTTCCCCCACAGGTACCCATTTTAAGGTAGCTCCCCACTGTTTGGCATAATTCATCATCGCTAGAAAGGTAGGCTGTCCCGAAATGATTTCTCCCCCGTTTGCTGCAAAAGTAATTCCCGTTACTTTTAATCCCTCTGTGGAACCCCCTGTAACGATGATTGATTCAGGAGACACTCCGTGCTTTTTCGCTAATTGTTCTGCTAAATCGTCTGAATATGCATAAGGATATCGACATGCGTGTTCAAAAGAGTTCTTTATCCGTTCTCTCACTCGCTTCGAAGGACCGTAAGGATTTTCATTTGAACTCAATCGAATTACAGGTTCTAAACTTCTCGGTTGGAAGTTTTCTTTTTCCTGAGCAGTTAAAAGGGTGGATGGCGCTAGTATCAATCCTCCAATTCCCATTGAGGCTTTTAACCAGTCTCTTCGTGATTGCATGTTTATCGGTTTTTTATAAAGTTCAATTTTTTTTAAATGAAAACAAAATATAATCTTTACTTTACTGTATGAGTGATTCGATCAGCTCGATAGAAACTTTATTAAAAGCAATAATAAGTCCTTTAGAATGGGTAATGCTTTTTGTAGTTGTTGGAGGGGGCCTCTATCTAATGTTTCACAGTCGAGGAATCCCCCTTTTAAAGTTACGCCCAGCTTTTAAACTCTTTTTTTTAAATGAAAAAACTCAAGGAATTTCTCGTTTTCAAGCGCTGTCTGCAGTGCTTGCTGCAACCGTGGGTTTAGGTAATATTTCCGGTGTAGCAATTGCCATTCATATGGGAGGGCCAGGAGTTTTAGTTTGGATGTGGCTTACCGCTTTGATCGGAATGATAATTAAATTTTACTCTTGCACCTTAGCCGTTCAATTACGTTCTGCAGAGGCAAACGGTGAGCCTTTAGGAGG
>CAZOWC010000187.1:0-2436 GCA_964583375.1 uncultured Flavobacteriaceae bacterium | reverse complement strand
TGGATGTGCCATAATGTTTCTTTTTTAACCCTTTTACAAAAGATCTTTTAATTTATTCCAACGTGGGTCTTCGGACCCTTTTAAATGCTTCTCTTTAGGTTCCAATGCTTTGAGTTTTTCTACGATTTCACTTTTTAAGGTGCCGTCCTCTATTCCAGGATGTACACGCTTCTGCGGAAGCGATAATACTACCATTTCATAAAAGTACTGCCCCACATCAATTTGATAGCTTCCCTCAGGCAAGACCAGAATTTCGTCTGAAGGCTTGTCGGGTGGGATACCAAATTTGACGATTAGATCGAAGGCTGCCTCTATCGGATAATCAAACAACTCCATGGAAACATCGCAAGGGAGAACCACCGGTCCGCTTACCTTAAAATGCAACTCCAAAAAAGTTGACTTTTTATCTAAAGTCAGCAGCCCCTGAAGGCTTGCCTGACTAAAATCATCGTACTCAAAATGCGCAAAGAACGTCCTGTCGATTGTAAACTCGAATTGATGCTTTCCTTCTTTCAGCCCCACAAAAGGGATTGTAAATTCTTTCATCGCTTCCATTCATCCACAATTAAGGCGCAAATTTATAAAAAAAACTAAAGTAACCGCCTAATTTATACAGTATTCTGGTCTAAACAGTTAGGCAACAATAAAAGGCTTTAAACATAGGATTGTGTTTTGTGGGCTTGTTTTTATTTCTTTTTTAAAGATGTTGTAATTAATTCTCCAAGAGACCTGGCTTTGCAAGATAACATGTAGTCACTTGGATTTAGCTTTGCTAAAATTGATGACAACGCTAAGTGTATAGTAACGTAAGGGATTGCGGGCTGTAAAACTATCATAGGCATTTAACATAAGTAGTTATTCATTTTTTAACAAGCTTATTTCCATATTTGTTCGCTAGCAACAAGATAAAAAAAGGGTTTTAAAAAGGCCAAAGAAGAGGGGCTACTAGACTTAAACCAGCCCTTGAGCGATTAAATATTCCGCGATTTGAATAGTATTGGTAGCTGCTCCTTTTCTAAGGTTATCCGCTACTATCCACATATTGAATGCATTGGGGTGAGAAGTATCTCGGCGGATACGACCGACAAAAACAGCGTCTTTACCTTCCGCTGTTATGGGCATGGGATAATGATTGTTTACAGGGTCGTCTTGGACTTCTACTCCTGAAGTATTTTCAAGCAATTCTCGAATACGAGCTACACTAAAATCCTTTTCGAATTCTATATTGACGGCTTCGCTATGTCCACCTATTACGGGAATACGAACTGCAGTAGCCGTAATTCCCATACGGTCATCATTTAATATTTTATGAGTCTCGTTGACCAATTTCATCTCCTCTTTGGTATAGTCGTTTTCCAAAAAGACATCACAATGCGGAAGGGCATTTTTATGAATTTGATGTGGATAAGCAGCATCTGTTTCTAGTCCCTGAGACTCCTGTTCTAATTGTTGAACCGCTTTTACTCCGGTTCCAGTTATGGACTGATAGGTTGAAATGATCAACCGCTTGATTTGAAACTCTCGATGTAGGGGCGCTAGTGCCATGACCATTTGGATGGTCGAGCAGTTGGGATTGGCGATGATCCTATCCTCCTTGGTCAATTCCTGTCCGTTGATTTCAGGAACGATTAATTTTTTACTGCTGTCCATTCGCCAGGCGGAAGAATTGTCAATAACGGTGGTACCTGCTTCTGCAAACTTTGGAGCCCATGCTAAAGAAGTTGAACCACCAGCTGAAAAGAGTGCTATATCCGGTTGCGCAGCGACAGCTGTTTCCAATCCGATAACGGTGTAAGCGATATTTTTATATTTAAGGGTTTTGCCTACTGAGCGTTCAGAAGCAACCAAGAGTAACTCACTAATTGGAAAGTTTCGCTCTTCCAAAACTTTTAACATGATCTCGCCAACCATACCTGTGGCACCTACTACCGCAATTTTCATTAGTTTGATTTAAATTCGGAGCAAAAATACTACTAATTCAAAGCCAAGCAAATAGAAGCTTGTTTTGTTTCAAAAAAATAACAAAGTGTTTGTTTTAAAACAAAGTTTCAATCGTGGAGTTGGCGTTTGATTCTGGGTCCAAGACCAGTGAGCAATTCATAGCTTATGGTATGGGCTTTTTCAGCAAAGGCTGCAGCTGTTTGGGTTTGGTCAAAAAAGCATACCCGATCGCCAGCCTGACAGCGGATACCACTGACATCTACCATCAGCATATCCATACATATGTTTCCAACGATGGGGGCTTGTTGACCGTTAATGATGACCTGACCTTTGTGGTGGCCAAAGTGACGCCCAATCCCATCGGCATGACCTAGGGGGAGGGTTGCAATCTGTATCTTTTGGGGGGCAATCCAGCCGTTGTCATAACCCACAGTTTCCCCTTTTTCAACTTGGTGAATCTGGCTAATGATGGATTCCAGTTCAGCCACGGGCTTT
>CAZOWC010000186.1:0-2438 GCA_964583375.1 uncultured Flavobacteriaceae bacterium | reverse complement strand
TGCTATAGAATAATGTGCTGTTGCAGGACCAATCACGACAAGGTCGCTAGGATTACCTTCAGTCCATGTCTCTGGTGCTATGTCAGCTCGGGCAGCAGACAAGGCTGTTAAATTAGCCACAGATCCACCATGCGTAAGTACACCACTTCCATTGTTGGGCAGGGTGCTAAAATCGCATAGATGATCTCCTTTAAACCACTTCAGTTTGGAAAGCATCCAATTGATCATAAAGCCTTCAAGTGTTGCTCCTGCTGGACCCATTTCATAGAGTGAGCTTGGGTTGTTAATTGTTCCGTGAATCCAATCGGGTACACCCGAGAGGTCTTGGGGAACTGCTACCTGATGACCCATATACCTCGGATTACTCAAATGATTGGTATGTTCTAAATAAGTTTTGACAAAGCCTTCCAAACTTTTGACATTCTGAAAGCCATTTTTAAAAATAGTATTCAGTTGAAGTTGTTCTGCGATATGTTCAGGGGTTCGCTGATCAAGTACAACTTCTTTTCCATTTTTACTTTGCTTGAGATAGTCGTTCAGTACTGCTGCAATCCGTTCCTTAGTCTCCAAGAAAGGTAGAGTGGCAATTTTTTTAGTACTAATTGTTTGATTTAATTTTGGCATCAATTTTAGTCTTGATCGTATTTTGGGTGAAATTTAAAGAAAAAACCTGCCCAGATCACTTTTGATAGCGCATTGACATAAGGCATGAGTAGGATCAAACCAACAGTGATGATGATAAAGTTTTGTATCATGCCTTTTGCAAGACTTAGTAACAGTAGTGTCAGGTAGATCGCAATACTGATTCCTACTCTTAAACCGTAGGAAACATACATTGAACCGTAAAAAAAACTAGGCTCAATTTTAAAGTTGAGTTTACAGTGGGGACAAGAGTCATTGACCTTGTTGAAGTGCGATAGTCGGTATGGATTCCCTACAAGAAGGTTTCCCTTTCTAAATTGAGGACATTTTAATTTTAGAATTGAGATTAGTTTTGAGCGCATTAAAAACTTTTACTAAAATTAATGCATTTTAACTTGAGCACCTAAGAAAAAAGAGAAGTCAAATGTGAAGTGTTATTGTGACCAGGAAGTAGGCTTTCTGTCCCAACGATGGGTTTTAAGTTTAGCATAAAGTTCTGTATCCATGGGTTTTCCGTCACTGCAATTGATGTTTGCTATTACATTTTTTTGTTTCCGCATGCCGGGAATAATGGTTCCTACAGATATATTTTCTAAAATAAACCGTAATGCCACAGCTGCCATATCAGTATCTTTTGGAATTAGGGGTCTGAGTAGGTCCGCTCTGTCTGCACTGGCATTAAGATTCTCAGGAACAAAATAGGTCCCCCTCCAATCTCCTTCCGGGAAGGTGCTCTCTCGGGTAATATTTCCTGTAAGTGTACCTTCATCAAATGGAACACGGGCTATTACAGCTATGTCGTTAGCATCACAATAGGGAAACAATCGATCTTTGGGAGCTTGATCAAAGATATTGTAGATTACTTGAACAGCGTCGATAAGACCGGTTTCTAAAACAACGATCCCATTTTCGGGTTCCCAGCGATTCATGCTGATTCCCATGGCTGCGATTTTACCTTCTTTTTTTAAGTCTTCAATTGCACGCTGCCATTCTTCCTGATGCGTCCATCCGTCATCCCAGGTATGAAATTGCATCAAGTCAATTTGTTCTTGTCCAATATTTATTAGAGTTTTTTCGGTATACGCTCTGATATGAGCTGCTGGATAGGATTCTTCAAAAGTATAGTGCGGTTTGGCTGGCCATTTAAAATTTTTAGGGGGTATTTTACTGGCTGTATAGAGTTTAATATCAGAATGATTTTGAAGTAATTTCCCTAAGAGGCGTTCACTATGTCCTTCTCCATAGCCCCATGCGGTATCAAAGAAATTTACTCCTTTTTCTACCGCTAAATTTAGGGATTCCATGGATTGGATATCATCAGATTCTTTCCATCCTCCCATTCCCCACATGCCGTAGCTTATTTCACTTAGTTGCCAATTTGTTCTTCCAAATCTTCTGTAAATCATGAGTTTATTTGTTTAAAATCGAATTAAGCCAATTTTCTGCATTTTTACTCCAGATGCTATGTGTGCCAGTTCTGCCTAAACCGTAACCGTGTCCACCGTCAGTAAAAGCATGCATCTCAGCTGGGACGGAAAAAGCCTTAAGCTGTTTTAAGTATTCAAAACTATTTTCAACTGGAACTGCTAAATCATCTATTGAGTGTATTAATAGGGTAGGAGGTGTGTTTTTATCAACTTGGAGTTCATTTGAAAAATAATCCACTTTCTTTTGGGATCCCGATTTTCCCAGTAAGTTATTTCTCGACCCTCTATGAGTAATATTATCCTGAAACGAAATCACGGGATAGACGAGTATGGGAAAGTCAGGACGAGCAGAAACTTCATCCTCATGTT
>CAZOWC010000185.1:0-2470 GCA_964583375.1 uncultured Flavobacteriaceae bacterium | reverse complement strand
ACACGTCTGATTTTGGTTCAGAAGAGTCTAGGTTCGAGCCCTAGTAGGCCAACAATAGGGGGTTAGTTAATAACTTTCCCCCTTTTTTAGTTCATTTCAATGATTTAGGAGTTGTTTTATTGGTAAAAGCTGACAAAGTCGATCTCCATTGTGTCCTCTGAAAACGAGCCTGGAACTGTTCCGCCCAAAGTTCCTCCCATTGCAATATTCAATAAAAGGTAATGAGGGTTGTCAAAGGGTACTGCACCAGTATTTGCCAACTCAGCAATTAGTATATTATCTACCATTACTTTAATAGAAGCAGAATTCCAAATCAGTGAATACAAGTGAAATGTTGAATTAACGTTTGTAATACCAATAGATGAAATATCTTTGGTAATTCCATAAGAAGCTGGTTGTCCCCCTCCACCTGCCCAGTGAAATGTGCCGTATAAAATTTGTTTATTTTTACCTTCTTGCTCCATAATATCAATTTCACCACAGCTAGGCCAGCCGACATTTCCATCCGTAGTACCGTAATAATTTCCAAGCTCTCCAATATTGGTTCCTAAAGTCCATATAGCAGGCCAAGTCCCTTGGGATGCCGGGAGTTTAGCGCGTACATCAATTCGGCCATATAAAAAACTAAATTTAGAATTTAATCGTGCCGATGTAAATGATTTTCTGCTCCCTTCATAGGTGTAATTTTCTTTTTTTGCAACAATTTTAAGTGTACCCTCACTAACAAAGGAATTATCTAAACGTGCCGTATAATGTTGCTTTTCATTGTTTGCCCAACCTCCATTAAATAAGGGGATGTATTGATGGTGCCATTTCTCTAGTGAGGGTGCCCCTTCATAATTAAATTCATCATTCCAAACCAATTGATAGTCATCATATACATTTATATCTTCACTGACATCAATGTTTTTGGGATCGATTTGTAAATCAGCTCGAGCGGAAAATTCAAGGTTATCTATATAGTAATACGTTTCTGTTTGATTTGTTAAATCGTATCCTAATATCAAAGTGATAGTATTATAATTACTATTTCTCCCGTCTAATTGTGGGATATTGAAAACTAATTTTTCCCATCCTGTACCGGTGGTTTGAACAATCAAATCGCCTGTAGTTTTTTTTCCAGGACTATCATTTGGGAGTTCATCTTCCAACTTTAAAAGCACTTTATGCCCTGGTCCAGGCGAATAGAATAGTAGGGATAGGGCCTCTTTCCCTTCAGGAAAAACAATCTTCTCCTCCAAAATAAAATAAAAGCCAGCCCAAGGTTGAACCCCAGAAGGTTCTGTTATTTTCAATACTTGTTGAGATTCATTTTCACCAGAGGAATCTATATTTTCAGCATAGGTTACTGTTAAATTAGCAGAACCAATTCCGCCAAACCTTCCCCAATTACCAGAAGATCTATCTGTAGGTTGTAGGTCCTCTTCAAAAAACGTTACTTCTATTTCTTCAAAAGTAAGCGAGCTTTCATTTAGATTAGGTTTTACAGTATCTTCTTCTAAGTTAGAGGTGTTATTTGTATTGGAAGTATTTGTATTGTTATTGGGAGTATTGTTAACCACTGTTGAATTTGATTCCTCAAGTGTATTTGAGGTTTCTCTTTCACACCTGTTAACAATAACCAAGAGAACAAAAAAACAAAGAGAAAAAGATTTAATATTTGACATGTGATAAATAATTAGTGGAAGCTACAGGCTAAGTTTTTTTTGGGTTTATTATTTAATTTAATGATGAAAACGAAAAGTATTTCTTTATGCTTCCATTACTCTAAAATTTGTAAATTATCCTTTAAAACAAAAATATGAAAAATTTTATTTTTTCACTTGCCTTATTGTTTATTCAACTGACAATTGGACAGCAGGTAAATCCTAAGTGGATGAAGGGTATGGCGCCTAGAAACATTGGTCCTGGTGGGATGAGTGGTCGGGTTACTACTATAGATGTGGTAAATAAACAAAATGATATTATTTACGTTGGTACTGCTTCTGGTGGAATATGGAAGTCTACTAGCGGTGGGGTAAATTGGACTCCTTTGTTTGAAGATCAAGTAACTGCCTCTATCGGAGCAATAGCAATTCAACAATCCAATCCTGACGTTATTTGGGTAGGTACTGGTGAAGGAAACCCCAGAAACAGTTTAAACGGAGGCTATGGGGTATACCGCTCGTTAGATGCTGGAAAAACATGGAAGGCTATGGGTTTGGAAAAGACCCGACACATCCACAGAATTATAGTTGACCCGACCAATCCAAATATAGTCTACGTTGCTGCTATTGGCTCTCCTTGGGGGGAGCATCCAGAACGTGGAATTTTTAAAACTACTGATGGAGGAGCAAGCTGGAATAAAATATTATACGCAAACCCTAAAACTGGGGCTGCAGACTTGATAATTGATCCTTCAAATCCCAATAAATTGGTTGCTGCTTTATGGGAACATAAGCGCGACCCTTGGTTTTTTAAATCAGGTGGT
>CAZOWC010000184.1:0-2470 GCA_964583375.1 uncultured Flavobacteriaceae bacterium | reverse complement strand
TAAATGCACTCGAGTTGGCTGATAAAAAAATTGAGGATGTAAAAATTGTGGTCTCTGGTGCTGGGGCAGCTGCAATTTCCTGTACAAAATTATACCGAGCCTTTGGAGCAAATATTAAAAACATAGTGATGCTGGATAGCAAAGGGGTAATTCGAAAAGATCGTGATTCCCTCAGTCCAGAAAAAGAGGAGTTTGCTACAATACTGGATATCAATACTTTAGATGAATCAATCAAAGGGGCAGATGTGTTTATTGGACTATCACTTGCGGATATACTTAGCCAAGAAATGCTTTTATCGATGGCAAAAAATCCAATTGTCTTTGCGATGGCCAATCCCAATCCTGAAATAGAATACAGTTTAGCTTGCAAAACCAGAGACGATGTGATTATGGCTACAGGACGCTCAGATCATCCCAATCAGGTAAATAATGTCCTGGGTTTTCCTTTTATTTTTAGAGGGGCATTAGATGTGAGAGCAACAACTATTAACGAAGCTATGAAAATGGCAGCTGTAAAATCGCTTGCAGATTTAGCAAAAGAATCGGTGCCTGAAAAGGTCAACCTTGTTTACGACCAAACAAGATTAACATTTGGGAGAGAATACATAATTCCAAAACCTTTTGATCCCCGGTTGATTTCAACTATACCTGTTGCTGTAGCAAAAGCTGCTATAGAATCAGGAGTTGCAACAGAACCAATTGAAGATTGGGAGCGATATACCGAAGAACTTTCAGGCCGACTTGGAAACAGTCAAAAAATGGTTCGACTTCTCCACGATCGTGCAAAGGCAGCTCCCAAGCGATTGGTATTTGCAGAGGCAGATCAAATGGACGTTTTAAAGGCAGCTCAAATTGTGTATGAAGAAGGAATTGCAATTCCAATTTTATTGGGAAATAGAACAACCATTGACGACCTTAGAGTTGCTATAGATTTTGACAATGAAGTTGAAATTATTGATCCAAAAGAAGAAACTTATAAAGCCCAAAGAAATGTTTATGCTGATCTTTTTTGGAAAGATCAAAGAAGAAATGGGTATACCCTCTACGACTCTCAAAGGTTAATGCGTGAACGTAATTACTACGCCTCAATGATGATTAAAAACGGAGATGCAGATGCCATGATCTCAGGTTATTCAAGAAATTATCGTTCTGTAGTTAAACCAATCTTAGAAACCATTTCAAAGGCGAAAGGAGTCTCAAGAGTTGCTGCGACCAACTTGATGTTGACTAAATCAGGACCTCTTTTACTTTCTGATACTACAATCAATGTTGATCCTACTGCAAAAGAGCTGGCAAAAATCGCTCAAATGACAGCAAATACTTCTAAACTTTTCGGTTTAGAACCGGTCATCGCTTTATTGTCTTTTTCAAATTTTGGATCTTCCCGTTTCCCTCAAGCTAAAAAAGTAAGTCAGGCAGTATCTATGTTGCATAGAAGCAATCCAGAATTGATGGTAGACGGTCCAGTCCAGTCTGATTTTGCCTTAAATAAGGAAATGCTTCAAAAAGGTTTTCCTTTTTCTAGTTTGAGTAAAATGAAGGTAAATGTTTTAGTTTTCCCCAATCTTGATGCTGCTAATATCACCTATAAACTGATGAAAGAGTTGAAAGAAGCCCTTTCCATAGGCCCCATACTAATGGGGTTGAGTGAACCCATTCACGTATTGCAACTGGGTGCTTCTGTTGAAGAAATTGTCAATATGTCTGCCATAGCAGTTATAGACGCCCAATCCAAAAACAAATAGAAAAATGATTACACAGCTTATCGGTCGTTTAGTAGAAAAATCTCCAACTGAAGTAGTCATCGATTGCAATGGGGTAGGCTATTTGGTCCATATTTCACTTCACACCTACTCTCAATTGAGTAGTGACGAAAACATTAAGCTATTTACCCACCTTCAAGTTAAAGAGGATTCCCATACCTTATTTGGTTTTTTCACCACTATTGAAAGGGCCGTTTTTCAGCAGTTGATTTCAGTCTCAGGCATAGGAGCAAGCACGGCTCGAACCATGCTCTCCTCTCTTGAGCCTCAACAAATTCAACGTGCTATAGTTTCAGAAGATTTAGCTACCATAAAATCCATAAAAGGAATTGGTTTAAAAACAGCTCAAAGGGTATTAATCGAATTAAAAGACAAAATGTTAAACCTCTTTGAAGGTGAACAAATTCAAGCATTTCCAAACAATACAATTAAAGAAGAAGCGTTATCAGCTTTAGAGGTTCTTGGTTATTCAAGAAAGCAGTCTGAGAAAGTAATAGATAACGTGATTCAAAGCATTCCAGATATTACAGTGGAAGCGCTTATTAAAGCGGCTTTGAATAAATTGTAAAACCATTTGTTTGAAAAGACTCATAAAGTAGTTTTAAAATCATATCAGGTCTTCATCCACCTTCTTGTATGGATGATTTTTAGTTGTGGGCTTGTTATGGCACAAGACAGTGCAGATTTAGGAACTATTGAACTCCCTA
>CAZOWC010000183.1:0-2506 GCA_964583375.1 uncultured Flavobacteriaceae bacterium | reverse complement strand
GCATCTGGTTAAAATCACAGTCGTAAAGGTAGCCGTCCCATCTAACAGAAAGGGTATTGGTACACATTACATTGGCCACAGCTGCAGGGTTAAACGCTTCAACGAGACGGTGCATATAGTCTTCGTAGTTTTCAGAAGCAATTAGGTATTCTAAAAAGCGACTGATGGGTAAATTTGTAATTGTAAACAACTGATTAAAGTCAATATCGTACTCTTTTTTGAGTGCCTTTTTAAAATCGTTTTCCAAAGCGAGTTGATCAGTTGGTAAAAAGGCTCCAGAAGGATTGTAAACCAAATCCAGTTGTAAACTGCTATCTGCTTTACCGTAACCCACTTTGTTCAGTTCCACTAAGGCTTGAATGGATTGAGAAAAAACCCCCTCCCCCCGTTGGCGGTCGGTTTTATCCTTTTTATAAAAAGGAAGGGAAGAAACCACGTGAATGTGGTGGTTTTTAAAAAAATAGGGTAAGTCATAATATTTTTTATTGGCTCTCAGTATGGTGAGATTGGAACGTACAATAAAATCCTCCATTCCAATTTTAGCTGCTTCAGAGACAAACCAGCGAAAGTCAGGGTGCATTTCTGGTGCTCCTCCTGTAAGGTCCAAAGTAGTGACTGGAGTTGTTTTAAGAATATGTAAACAGTGTTCTAAGGTTGCTCGACTCATCATCTCTTTACGGTCTGGTCCGGCATCTACATGGCAGTGGGCACAGACCTGATTGCACATATAGCCCAAGTTAATTTGTAAGATTTCCAAACTTTTAGGCTTTAAAGCCTTGGCTTGGACCGTATTCAATTTTTCTTTAAAACTAGGCAGCCCTCCAGGAGCAAAAATTCCATTACTTAAAAATTCCAATTGTTTAGAACTATCAGCCAGGCCGTGTACACGACCTTTAAGGGATTTGATTGCCATTACATACTGCGCTTTTCGTACACCTCCATCATCTGAACACCATGAACCAATGAGGCTCCTCCCCGTATGGCAGCAGCCACATGTACGGCCTCCATCATCTCCTCCTTATCTACCCCCCGCTCCAAACCGTCCTGGGTATAGGCATCAATACAGTAGGGACATTGAATAGTATGGGCTACAGCTAAGGCGATTAGCGATTTTTCTCGAGCGGAAAGGGCGCTTTCCTCAAAAACACTATTATAGTAATCAAAAAACTTTTTGCCGAGCTCGGGTGACCAATCGGTGATGTTTTTAAATTTTTTTAAATCCTGACTTTGATAATAAGGTGTATTCATAAAATCTTTTTTTTTCAAGTTTATAAAAATGTTTGAATCCCCGAAAAGAATATAAACTTTCTTACTCATTAATTACTATTTACCATTTAAATACAAGTTATATCGATTAAAACATTGTTATCATATGCAGTTGGAAAAAATAGAAACTTTTGATTTTAAAATAACACTTTAAATTCTGAATTAAACTGTAAATTTCAAATTTAAAACTCGCGTTGAATTGGAATCTTTAGTCCTTGTATTTGCAAAAACACCCCTGTTGGGAAAAGTTAAAAGCCGTTTGGCAGCCGAGCTTGGACAAGAAAAAACCCTTTGGGTTTACAAACAATTGCTTCTTAAAACAGAAGCTGTTTTAAAACAGTCTTTATGCAAAGTAGTTGTCTTTTATACTGGTGGAAGTCCAGAAGACTTTGGCAATTGCTTTCAAGACTTCCCAAAGAAAAACCAAATCGGATCAGACCTTGGCGAACGAATGTCAGCCGCCTTTAAATGGGGCTTTGCCCAAGGATATTCAAAAGTCATCGCCTTAGGAACCGATCTTTGGGAGCTCAACAAAGGGACCCTAGACGGAGCACTCCACGCACTTGATGAAGCGGATGCAGCACTTGGACCTGCCAAAGACGGAGGCTATTACTTACTGGGTTTAAAAGAATTTTACCCTGAACTTTTTTTAAATAAACAGTGGAGTGGTCCTGAAGTATTGACCGACACTCTTCAAAATTTAGGCTCCAAACGCATTGCGCTTTTAGAAGAAAAGTCGGATATTGACTTTTATAAAGATTTAGTACTTCATTCTGATTTACTAGGTAGTATGAATGCGTTTTTTGATGAAAGAAAAAATTGAGAGCAGTGCAGCCTTTTTAAAAACTAAAGGAATTGATCAGATCGAGTTGGGTGTTGTATTGGGGACTGGTTTAGACGGACTGGCAAGCGATATTGAACTCCTTCAAAAAATTCCCTATCACGACATTCCCCACTTTCCAACCTCAACCCAAACCTATCAAAAAGGGCGCTTGCTCTACGGAACATTGAACGGCATAACCCTTTTAGCTTTTCAAGGACGCTTTCACCTTTACGAAGGCTATGACTTTTTTGAAATTACTTTTTGGGTACGAGTTTTTGCTGCACTCGGTGGAAAACGACTTATCATCAGCAATGCAGCCGGTGCAGTCAATCTGAATTTTAATAAAGGAGAACTGATGTTGCTCACCGACCACCTCAACTTACAGGGAGGGTCTCCCCTCGCCCTAAAAGGCATGGA
>CAZOWC010000182.1:0-2510 GCA_964583375.1 uncultured Flavobacteriaceae bacterium | reverse complement strand
CGAACTATCTCAACAACTTCAGGGCGGCTTTCTTAGCCGCCCTTTTTTTTAAAAATAGGCGGAAAACTGGTATGTATTTTGCAGCTGCTCTTTAAATAAATCGTCTCACGGCTTATATGTAGAGAGTAGGCACAGATGGAGTATACCTCATGAATACACCAGCGGAAAATATTATTGAAAAGCCTGACGAAAATAATAAAGAAGCTCACACCGAGGAAAATCAAGAGGAATTGAATTCCAAGGCAAGTTCTGAATTTGCTCTGAAGCTTGTTAATGCTCTTAAATCTCTGAATAATGAAGAAATTACCCATTATGAAATGGTCAATTTATTTAATTCCCCAGAGGAACTCAGGTGTTTGTTTTTATTTATTAGAGCATTGCCCTACAGTCCAATTGTAAAAATATACCCTGAGGTTCCATTTTTGTTTTTTAAGGGGATCAGCGTACCCCAGTCTTTTGATTTATCAGAGGAAATGGCGCGAGATATTGAAACGTTCATGAGAGGTCAAAACAGCGAATATTATTCAGATCTGCGCTTCATGACCTTGAACAACCTTTCATAGACTCCTATGAAAGTGCTATTCGCATTTATAATGATATGGTTGAAAAAACACGAGATTCTTATCATGCTAGTGTAAAGCTTGCAAAATCCCAAGTTTTTGAAATATCAGCAGTTTTTGTTTGTTTGTTTATTTTGATACTTACACTTATTGGTATAGGTTAGCGATCCTGGACCAGTAATACGGGTAACTGCTGGTAACCAAAAAACCGTGAATAATTATACCCGGTCATGAAATTAACAGTCCAATACATCTTTGAGTTAAATCTATTTTTTGTTTGGGTCCAGTAAGCTTCAGGTGAAATTCCAGGGAAGTATTTTTCATTTATTTTAGGTTTTTCACATTTTTCACATACTAAACTCTCTAGTTCATCTAAAGTTGGCAGCCGCCAAGTTCCACCAAGTTGATCTGATGCTTGCCTGCGTGCTTCCTCTATCTCACTATGGTTAAGCTTAACGAGTTCGCCATCACATTTTTCAGTATCATAATTCCAAGTTTGCCCCACTGTGCATCGAAGCCAATTGACCCCATTTCTAACGTCCCTGACTGTGAGGCCATCATCAAAAAATTGAGCTGTGGAGCTGGTTATCCATAAAAAATAAACTAAACTACTAACCAATAGGCGAGAGATCATTTTGATAGTTCCCCTTTTTGTATTAAAATGCAGGATATGTGCCATAAAACCAGCTTTAATTTTATAAATGGTACAATTCTTGTATAGATAAACTCGAGATAGTTGGAGTGCTTTAATGGATATAGCTTCATTAGTTGGATTGATAGGGGCAGTAGGCGCAATACTTGCGGCCATGATTGCAGGAGGCGGTGTTGCCCCTTTTATTGATAATCAGTCCATTTTTATTGTTTTTGGCGGAACGTTTTTTGCCGTCATGTATGCAAACCCTTTGCCAGTCTTTCTGGGTAGTTTTGGAGCAATGGCAAAAGCGTTCTTGCCTCCGATCAAGAAACTTGATGAAACAGTTGAGCGAATGGTCGAACTAGCTGGCATGGCGCGTAAAGATGGTATGATGGCTCTTGAGGGTCAGCCCGTTCCAGATAAGTTTTTTGAAAAGGGCATGCAGATGTTGGTTGATGGTGCTGACGAGCAGAAACTTGTCAAGCAAATGAAATCAGAAATCGCATCGATGAAGGCACGGCACGAAGTAAATCAAGGTTGTGTTCAGGGATGGGTTGATGTTGCACCAGCGATGGGAATGATCGGTACGTTAATCGGTTTGGTTCTCATGTTAGGTAATATGGGGGATCCGAAGTCGATTGGTCCCGCTATGGCTGTTGCCCTATTAACAACCCTCTACGGTGCGTTTGTGGCAAACGTTTTGTTTGCACCGATTGTTGGGAAACTTGAATATTACACCTCCTATGAAGTTGTTTATCGTGAAATTGTTCTCGAAGGACTTAGAGGTATTGCGAGAAGTGAATCTCCTAGAAATATTCAAGATCAAATGGCGGCAGCTCTACCTCCCAAGCTTCAAAGCAAGTTTGAGTTAGCAGCCTAGGCTGGGAATTTGATGTGATTTCGTGAGAGAATAAATGGCAGAAGAAGTATTAGAAGAAGAGCAGGAAGAGGAAGAGTGTCCAAAATGTCCGCCGGCGGGGGCGCCGGCCTGGATGGCGACTTTTGCCGATATGGCAACCCTTTTGATGGCCTTTTTTGTGCTTATCTTATCTTTTGCCGAATTTAATGTCCCCAAGTTTAAACAGATATCAGGTTCGTTAAGAGAGGCGTTCGGTGTTCAAAAAGTTGTACCTGTTGTTGAACAGCCAAAAGGCACAACGGTTATTTCTCTTGAATTTAGCCCAAGCCCGACGCCAGCAATAACTGATACCTTGAGACAGCAAACGACTGAATTACAGGCACCTGAGTTAGAGCTGCAGACAAAAACAGAAGATTCACCTGATGGCAGCGAAACTGATAAAAAGAATAAAGCAGAT
>CAZOWC010000181.1:0-2519 GCA_964583375.1 uncultured Flavobacteriaceae bacterium | reverse complement strand
GGATACAGTTTTATTGCGCAAAATCGGCCAGCGTATGGGTGAGCAAGAAAAACGTCTTGGGATTCATTACAGCTTTAGTCCAGTTCTTGACATCAACACAAACCCTAAAAATCCTATCATTGGGAATCGGTCTTTTGGCGCTTCTAAAGAGCGAGTAATACGGCAAGCTATGGCGGTAATGAAAGGTCATCACGATGCTGGGATATTAACATCAGGCAAACACTTTCCCGGTCACGGCGATACAGCACAAGACTCCCATAAAACACTTCCCTCGATTACTTTCTCTTACGATCGAATAAAAAAGGTAGAACTAGCACCCTACAGAGAATTGATTCGTGCAGGTTTATCATCTGTAATGGTAGCACACCTTAACGTACCGGCATTAACCCAAAAAGGATTACCAAGCTCCTTATCCAGGGATGTTATTCAAAAACTATTGATTGAGGAGATGGGATTTAAGGGATTGGTTGTAACCGACGCACTGAATATGAAAGGGGTGTCAGAATACAATAAAGTCAAAAATATTGATCTGACTGCATTTAAAGCAGGGCATGATATGTTGCTAATATCAAATGATATTTCCGGAGGAATTAAAGCCATAGCCAAAGCCTACAAAAGAGGTGAAATAACTGAAAATAGACTCAGCCATTCTGTAAAGAAAGTACTCAAGGCAAAATACAAAGTAGGTTTGGCAAATTACAAGCCGATAAAGACTGAAAACCTGATCAATGAGCTAAATACTCCTTTGGACACTTTGTTGTACACAGAATCAATGGGAAAAGCATTGACTCTCTTGAAAAATAAAAACAGCATTCTTCCATTTAAAAGTACAATGAAATTAGGGCATATTCCATTGGGCGATGCCTCATCAGCAGCTTTTAATAACCACTTAAAAAACTATGGATCAATACACACGATAAATGATGTCACGGTAGCAAATGCCCTAGAAAAAACAGTAGGATTGGATACTCTACTCGTTAGTTTTCATCGCTCCAACGACACGCCTTGGAAAGCTTCTAATTTTAATAAAGAAGAACTGAATATCATTAAAAAGCTTGCGTCTAATAAAACATTAATATTGGACGTCTTTGTCAAACCTTACGCTTTAAGCGCGCTTAATGGAATCAAAGGTATAGAGGCACTTCTTCTGAGTTATCAAAATAGTACCATATCTCAAAAATTAAGTGTTGATGCCTTGTTTGGAGCACATCCTGTTAGTGGCAGACTCCCTGTAAATATTTCTGAATCGCTTCAAGAAGGAGCAGGTATGAGCCTCGACGGAAGTTTTAGATTAGGGTTTTCAAGTCCAGCAGAAGTAGGCTTTGACACTACTTTATTATCCGCAGTTGATCGCCTAGCCTATCAGGCTATCGATTCCATGATGACTCCTGGAATGCGTATTTTAGCTGCGCGGAAGGGAAAGATTTTTTATAACAAAAGTTTCGGCTACCATACTTATAAAAATGAGCAACAAGTGAAATCAACCGATATTTACGATTTGGCCTCGCTTACAAAGATATTGGGAACACTACCGCTGGTTATTCAGTCCGTACAAACAGGGAAACTGACCCTGGAGACAACTATTGCAGAACTACTTCCTGAATGGAGCAATTCAAATAAGGCTTCTATTTCATTGAGGGAAATGTTATCTCACTATACGCGTTTGACCCCTTGGATTCCATTTTATAAAGAAACGCTAAACAAAAAAGGCTATCCAAAAAAATCTATTTACCAATCCAAACCTTCGCCAAAGTTCTCTTTGACAGTTGCTAATGATCTTTATTTAAAATCAGATTTTGGAGAGGAATTGTATTCCCAAATCAAGGAGAGTGAATTGTTGGACACCTTGGATTATAAATACTCAGATTTACCCTATTATATTCTTAAAAAATATTACGAAACTTCATCTAGTTTACCCTACAATAAATTAATTGAAGAAAGTATTTTTAAGCCATTAGGTTTGAAAAATATTAGATTCAAACCACTAGAACAGTTTGATTCCGATGAAATTGTACCCTCAGAAATTGACACTTATTTTCGTCATCAAGAGTTGGATGGACATGTACATGACATGGGTGCTGCAATGCAAAATGGGGTAGGTGGTCACGCAGGGCTTTTTGGGGATGCGGAGTCAGTAGCTTCAATCATGCAAATGTATCTTCAGAAAGGGATTTACAACGGAATACAGTTACTTGATTCAGAGACGATATCGACTTTTAATGTCTGTTACTATTGTTCAGAAGGAAACAGGAGGGGAGTTGGATTTGACAAGCCACAAAGCGAAGGAAAACACATTTCCACTTGCGGATGTGTTTCTATGAAAAGTTTTGGACACTCGGGATATACCGGTACTTATGCTTGGGCAGATCCAGAAAAAGAACTATTAATTGTTATCTTGGCAAACAGAACCTATCCTAATGATGATTTTACCTACAGTAAAAGTAATATAAGAACCCGATTGCAGGAACACTTTTACAACGCGTTAATTGACTAAAAAAGAATAAAATTGAATATAGCAA
>CAZOWC010000180.1:0-2528 GCA_964583375.1 uncultured Flavobacteriaceae bacterium | reverse complement strand
ATCATTCAAAAGGTTGTAGGTTTTTTGGCCTGGGTACTTACAAGGCTTCTTAAAATCTCTGGAAGTGAGAGTCTTTCTGTGGCTGGAAATATTTTTTTAGGCCAAACAGAGGCCCCTTTGATGATCAAAGGTTATTTGGAAAAAATGAATCGATCAGAACTCTTTTTGGTTATGGTTGGGGGTATGGCAACAGTTGCTGGAAGTGTATTAGGGGCCTATATCGGCTTTTTAGGAGGTAATGATCCCTTGCAGCGTTTGGAGTTTGCCAAGAGTCTTCTTGCCGCTTCTGTGATGGCAGCACCCGGAGCTGTTGCTATCGCAAAAATTATCTACCCTCAGACTGAAGAAATTCAGACTGATGTATATGTTTCACGTGATAAAATTGGATCAAACTTTTTGTCTGCCATTTCTATTGGAACTGGTGAGGGAGTCAAAATGGCTGTAAATGTAGGTGCTATGCTTTTAGTCTTTATTGCCCTTATTGCTATGCTGAGTGGTATTTTGTCAAGTTTTGGTGAATTTATTGGACTAAACGCATGGATTGCAGAACATACCATTTACGAAAATTTCTCCATTGAGTTTATTCTAGGCTATTTGTTTGCTCCACTGATGTGGGTTATCGGGGTAGCCAAGGAGGATATGACCTTGATGGGACAGCTCATTGGGGTCAAACTGGTAGCAAGTGAGTTTGTTGGATATACTCAATTGGTCAGTCTAAAAGATGGTGTAAATGCAATACACCTCAGTTATCAAAAATCTGTAATTATGGCAACCTATATGCTTTGTGGGTTTGCAAATTTTGCCTCTATAGGAATACAAGTAGGTGGCATAGGAATAATCGCTCCTAAAGTTCGAAAAACATTAACCGAACTAGGCTTTAAAGCCATGGTCGCAGGTACCTTAGTTTCTCTCATGTCCGCTACCATAGCCGGCATTATTTTAGGTTAGAAGCGCTATAAAATCTTTACCCTGATTTTTTTCCACGTTTTGATCAAGAAAAAAGTTGAAACTAGTGCCAATACTGACAGCGGTAATGCCAATTTATAATCTCCATAGATAAAGTAGCCCGTAGCAAACATAATACTGTATATCATCAAGCAGCCTAATAGCATGGCAACTATTCCTGATGGAACAGTCCAGCCTTGCTCTGCCTCTTTAATATTTACCCCATCTTTATCCGCTGAGTCAATAACTTTTTTCCATCCAGGTCCTCCTGGTTGAATTTTAGTGTAAAATGAACGCAATACTTCTTTGCTTTCAGCGGGTGTGAGATAAGTCGTTAACAGCCAAAGCGAGGTAGTCACAAAAACAACAAAAGGGAACTCAGCCCAAGCCGGAAAAACTCCTTCTACGCCAAATAAGGCTTCTTTTACTCCAAAAGCGGGAATTGCTAATACTAAAGAAATAACCCCAGAGGCAACCATCGCTACAATCTCACTCCAAGCATTAATTCTCCACCAAAACCATCTTAAAATAAAAATCAACCCAGTTCCCGCGCCGAAAACCAATAGGAGGTTAAAAAGTTGCATTGCATTTTGAAGTAATAGTGCAAGTAAAGTACTCAATACCATCAAAATTACAGTTGATATTCTTCCCACTGCTACCAATCTTTTTTGTGAAGCATCAGGATTTATTTGCCTTTTGTAAAAATCATAAACTACATAAGATGATCCCCAATTTAACTGTGTTGATATGGTACTCATATAGGCCGATATTAAAGAAGCCAATACTAAGCCTAAAAGGCCAGTGGGAAGTTTTGTAAGCATTGCAGGATAAGCCAAATCATGTCCGAGTTTATCTGCTGTAATGTTTGGAAAAGCGGTCTGTATGCTATTGAGGTCTGGAAAAACAACCAATGATGCCAAAGCGACCAGAATCCATGGCCAAGGTCTTAATGCATAATGCATGATATTAAAAAAGAAAGTAGCTCCTATGGCGTGATTTTCATCTTTAGCCGCCAACATCCGCTGGGCTATATAGCCTCCTCCTCCTGGCTCTGCCCCAGGATACCATGAACTCCACCATTGTACTGCTAGCGGTATAATAAGTAGAGTGATAAGTGCTTCACGATTGCCAAAATCAGGTAAAATAGAAATTTTACCCACTACATTTTCATGAGCTAGCAAGGATTCAATTCCACCAACTTCTGGAAGATTTACTAAGTAATATGCCGCACCTATTGCTCCACCCATAGCAACAAAAAATAAAATTAGATCAGTGTAAACAACCCCTTTGAATCCTCCAATTGCACTAAAGGTCACCGTGACTAAGCCTGCAGTAATTACTGTTTGCCAGGGCTCTAAACCCAACATAATCCCTCCAATTTTAATCGCTGCTAAAGTTACTGCTGACATGGTAATTACATTAAAAATAATTCCTAGATATATGGCTCTAAATTTCCTGAGAAAACTTGCCGGTTTACCCCCATATCGAAGCTCGTAAAATTCCAAGTCCGTATTTACATTGGATTTTCTCCAAAGCTTAGCGTATACAAAAACAGTAAGTAAACCAGTAATTAAAAAAGCCCA
>CAZOWC010000179.1:0-2556 GCA_964583375.1 uncultured Flavobacteriaceae bacterium | reverse complement strand
CTTCCTGACGAAATTGAAACTTATACTCACAGAAGTGGAAGAACGGGTAGAGCAGGAAAATTGGGAACATCAATAATTTTTGTCACTAAATCTGACAAAAGAAAAATCAAGTTGATTGAAAATAAACTTCAGACTAAGCTTACAGAACTTGAAATGCCATCGGCGCAAGAGATTTTTAAAAATAAAGTTCAACATTGGGTAACACAGATTAAATCAACTCCAATAAAAAGCGATTTACAGCCCTTTTTAGCTGACGCTCATAAAAGTCTAGAGGACCTTGATAAAGAAACGCTTGTAGAATTAATGCTTTCCAAAGAGTTTAGTAGTTTTGATTTAAACCCAAAAAGTTTGAGTTTTGATCCAGGGAAAAACGCTGAACGTCGAGCTGACAGAAAAATTAATACCCCCCAGGATAAGGACCGCTTTTTTATAAACCTTGGTTCACGAGATCAATACGAATGGACTACGCTTAAGGATTTTGTGAGATCTTATCTCAAATTGGGAATCGATGATGTCTTTCAAGTTGAAGTTATGAAGAATTTTTCATTCTTCTCTACCCACAAAAAGCATAGGAATTTAGTTTTAAAGTCTTTCGAAAACCTTAACTTGGATAACAGAAGCATTTCCGTTGAGCTAACTAAAAAAGGAAAGACTTTTTCCCCTAAGAAAAACAAGAAGAAGAAAAAGTTAAAATTCGGCTCTAAAAAGAGATATTAAAACCTTATTTAGAGTTTTCGCATCCAAATATTACGATAACTAACCAAATCACCGTGGTCTTGCAATAATAAAGATCGGTGATCTGATTGGCCATCTCCATAACCTGGCATCACATCACGACCTTTTTTTGGATTTCCGATATATTCGGTTGTTCCTTGTAATTCAACATCATTTTGAATCAAAACACCGTTGTGAAATACGATAAAGCTCCCTGTTTTAATTTCTTCACCCGCTTCATTGAATTTAGGAGCGTTAAAAACTATATCGTAAACTTGCCACTCCCCTGTAGGCCGCATAGCGTTAACCAAAGGCATGTACTGTTTATAAATTGATCCTGCCTGCCCATTGGAATAGGTTCTGTTTTGGTAACTATCTAAAATCTGCACCTCGTATCGACGTTGAAAAAGAATCCCACTATTACCTCTTCCCTGTCCTTCGCCTTTGATGACTGTAGGAGATTTCCATTCAATATGTAACTGAATAGAACCGTGTTCTTCAATAGTTTCTATTCCTCCTGTTCGAGGCTTAACTGTCATACTTTTATCAGAGTTCAGAGTCCATTGAACTGCGCCCTGATTATGCTCACTTATCCATTTTGAAAAATCTGTTCCGTCAAAAAGTACAACAGCATCACTAGGAGGAGCGGTAAATACTCCGGGCTGAATAACTTTTGGTTCGGGTTCCCAAACTTCTGTTTCTTCAGGTCTCATTCTCTCTTGAGCAAACACAATCTGTGTCGCCAGCAAAATTGATAGTAGATATTTCATTTTAGTTTTAAATTATGGGCAAAGAATACCCGTTATGATACGTACTCATGATATATTTTTCATTTATAGCAGCATCTGTAAATCCTTTTTTAGCTGCATCCCAATACAATTTTTTACCTGAACGATAGGAAATATTACCCATCTGTGCGACAGTAGCGACGTGGGCTCCTTGTTGTATTGAACAGTTTACTGCAGATGGATCGTTTGCACGCATAGCGTCAACAAAGTTTTGAGCGTGCTTGTCTAAACCTCTATCTAAAGGTTTTACCAAGGGCTTGGCAATCTTATTTTCACTTCTATGCTCTTCGATTACTTCCCAACCACCACGGTTTAGAATAAGTGTTGCATGATTTCCAATAAATGCTATGCCGTGATCTCGATCGTAAGAACCGTTATCTATACCCATTGCAGAATCCCAAACCATATTAAAATTGTCAAATTCATATAATGTTGTCAGCGTATCAGGCGTTTCCTCAGCAAGGTTTGGATAGGCAAATTTTCCCCCTAAGCCAACGATGGTTTTTGGTAAAGAAGCATGCATTCCCAAAAGTGCATAATCTAAAAGATGTACACCCCAATCTGTCATGAGACCCCCTGCATAATCCCAAAACCAACGAAAGTTAAAATGAAAACGACTTGAGTTAAATGGTTTAGTTTGTGCTGGACCTAACCAACCAGTGTAATCCACTCCTTTAGGTGGTGCGCTATTGGGTACTATTGGATCAGGTCGCATCCATCCTTGATAACACCAAACCTTTACGGTTCGTATAGGCCCTAATACTCCTGTTGAAATAAAATTTAAAGCATCTTGAAAATGCTGTTGGCTTCGTTGCCATTGACCTACTTGAACAACATTTCCGTAACGCTCCTGAGCAGCAACCATTGCTTGACATTCACCTACTGAGTTCCCTATAGGTTTCTCACAATATACATGCTTACCTGCTTCTGAGGCATGAATCATCATTAAGGCATGCCAGTGATCAGGAGAGCCTATAATGACAGCATCAATGTCTTTTTCCTCCAGTAATTTTCTATAATCTGAAAAGGTCTTGACTTTAACTCCAGCGTCCTT
>CAZOWC010000178.1:0-2582 GCA_964583375.1 uncultured Flavobacteriaceae bacterium | reverse complement strand
TTTACGTCATTAAATCGACACTTCCTGAAACCCCATCCCTTAGCATGAATGCAATGCTTCCAGCCTTTGTTCTTCGAAGGCTTGCTATCTCAGCAACCAATGGTGGGATTGGCATTTATCCATTTTCAGTAGCCTTGGTATTGGCTGCATTTAATATTTCCAACGAGTCTGGACTCGCTTTTGGTTGGATTATGTGGACTTCCCAAACTCTGATGATCATCATTTTCGGAAGTCTTTCCTTTTTTGTGTTACCTTTAGTTAATCGCCAATAAAAGGACTAAATTCGTTTAATGGCCAAAATAAAAAAAGCTTATTTCTGTCAGAGTTGCGGGGCTCAACAAGCTCAATGGCAAGGGCAATGCAATGCATGTAAAGCATGGAACACCCTAGTTGAAGAGGTCATCGAAAAAGAAATAGCTATACCAAACTGGTCCAAAGAAACTAAGAACACGCTCGCTAGTCCAATTCCAATCAATGAAGTTGATGTCGCTAAAATTCCGAGAATTAAGACCAATGACCTTGAGCTAGACCGAGTTCTCGGTGGAGGATTAGTCCCAGGAGCAGTGGTTCTTTTAGGTGGTGAACCTGGGATTGGAAAGTCAACGCTATTGCTTCAGCTCTCTTTAAGCCTCAAAAAGAAAGTGTTATATGTCTCTGGTGAAGAAAGTCAACAACAAATCAAACTCCGCGCAGATCGAATGGGGCTAAGTTCAGAATCTTGCTTTTTACTGAGTCAGACTGAAACACACAAAATTTTTGATCAAATACCAAAACTAAACCCCCAACTATTAATTATTGATTCCATACAAACCCTACATACTCCAAATATTGAAAGTGGGGCTGGAAGTGTTTCGCAAATCAAAGCCAGTGCTGCAGAGTTGATCAAATACGCTAAAACTACCAATACTCCTGTAATTCTTGTAGGGCATATCACCAAGGATGGCGCGATTGCTGGACCTAAAATTCTAGAGCATATGGTAGACACTGTTCTCCAATTTGAGGGTGACAGAAATCACATTTATCGTATTTTAAGAGCACAAAAAAATCGTTTTGGAGCAACCTCTGAAATTGGTATTTATGAAATGCAAGCACAAGGGCTTAGGGAAGTAAAAAATCCGAGTGAGGTTCTAATATCTGCTAAAGATGAGGTTTTAAGTGGGCATGCAATTGCGGCAACTGTGGAAGGTATCCGACCTATGATGATAGAAGTTCAAGCCTTGGTAAGTTCCGCTGTATACGGAACTCCACAAAGGAGCTGTACAGGGTTTAATGCAAAGCGTTTAAATATGCTTTTAGCTGTACTGGAAAAACGAGCAGGCTTTGCTTTAGGAAGTAAAGATGTCTTTATCAATATTACTGGTGGAATAAATATTGAAGATCCTGCCCTCGATTTGGCAGTTGTAGCTGCTTTACTATCCAGCTTTCACGACCTTCCAATTTCCCAGCATATTTGCTTTGCTGCAGAAATAGGACTCTCCGGTGAAATAAGACCGGTTGCTAAAGCAGAACTACGCATTCAAGAAGCGGAAAAGTTGGGCTTTGAAAGTATTGCAATCTCAAAGTTCACCAAGCTAGGCGCCCCTTCTAATAAGATCAAAATAGTTTCATTTAACAAGGTCGAAGCCTTGGTTGATTTCTTATTTTAATACTTAAATCTTCAGAAAAAGAAGGTATCTTCGATAGAAGAAAAGATATATTTAATGGATAAGATTGTTTCAAATTTTTTGGATCAAGTAGGCACTCGAAACCAAAATGAACCCGAATTTATGCAAGCAGTCACTGAGGTGGCTGAAACTGTAATTCCTTATATCGTAAAACACGACATCTACTACGGTCAAAATATACTGCTTAGAATGGTAGAACCTGAGAGGGTAATTTCATTTAGAGTCGCATGGATTGACGATAATGAAGAGATACAAGTCAATAGAGGCTACCGTATTGAAATGAACTCAGCGATTGGTCCCTACAAAGGAGGACTTCGATTTCATCCGAGCGTAAACTTAAGTGTGTTAAAATTTCTAGCTTTTGAACAAATTTTTAAAAACAGTTTGACCACCCTCCCCATGGGCGGAGGTAAAGGTGGTTCCGACTTTAACCCTAAAGGAAGATCCGATACTGAAGTAATGCGCTTTTGCCAAAGTTTTATGACTGAACTTTTTAGACATATTGGTCCAAATAGAGATATCCCTGCAGGGGATATTGGTGTCGGAAGTAGAGAAATTGGCTATCTGTTTGGACAGTACAAAAGGTTAAAAAACGAGTTTACAGGTGTTCTAACAGGTAAAGGAGTTTCTTGGGGAGGTTCCTTAATCCGCCCAGAAGCGACTGGCTATGGAGTCGTTTATTTTACCCAGCAAATGCTTGAGCACCAAAACGAGAGAATCAAAGGGAAAAAAATTGTTATTTCTGGCTCTGGAAATGTAGCTCAATTTGCTGCAGAAAAATGCCTTCAATTGGGAGGGCAGGTAATAACCTTGTCTGACTCTTCTGGCTATATTGTGGATCCAGATGGAATCGATCAGGAAAAACTAGCGTTTATAATGGATTTGAAAAATGTCAAAAGAGGTCGGATCCACGAATAT
>CAZOWC010000177.1:0-2588 GCA_964583375.1 uncultured Flavobacteriaceae bacterium | reverse complement strand
ACGAACGGGCTTATTCTTAGCCCAATAAAGAAGAATTCTTTCAAAAACTTTAATACCTTCATTGCGATCAATAAAATGTTTTTGCGCTAGTACTGAAGAGCACCTTAGAAAAACACTAGCTCGGTCTTGAAAATTTTGCCCATGAAAACGATCGGAGCCCTCTGTAAGATATTTAGGTAATTTTGCTATTATTTTTGTGTCAAATTCTGAAATTATCCTCTCACAATCCTCAAGCATATCCATCATTCTCCAGGCCCTTACCTTATCTTCAAAATTGACGGAGGACTTGTATTCATTATGAAAGTGCTCTAGCTCAGATTCATCATTAAATAGCTGCCAGTCCTCTGGAACTTTTAAATCACGAAGTGGAGATTTTGCAAATTCATGCACTGGAAAAGATTGAAAGGCTTGATTCGAGTTTGACTTGCTATTAGATGAATTAGCACCGCCACAGCTAAATACATAATAAGTACCATCATCAGAAATACTCTTTATTGGATCACTTCCATCTGGGCATGAGCTAGCGAAACTTTGAGCTGAGAAGAAGGATAGAATTAAAAGTAGAAAGAGTTTCTTCATAATTGAATTATAGTTCAATTAGAAATCCAAATTTCGTTTGATGTTTAAGGGAGAGCAGTTTTGACTTACTCTTTTTTATCCAACTTCAAAATCACGTCAAAATAATGGTCCCACTCACCTTGTAATGGGCTATCGATACTCCCATTTAAATCTACTAAGAATAAATGGGTCTTTCCAGTCAAGACATTTATTTTAAGGGAACTAATAATATTGCCTTCCTTATCAATTTGACCTGTAAATGAATCATAAAGGTCTTCTGAACCAGTATTTAGAGTGCGGCCCTCTTTTGCCACAGTCATGATTCCATTGTTGATTTCAATATAACCATTTCCTAGGCGCTGACTTCCATCATTTTCATTGTAGCGTGATATAGTAAAAGAATAACGTCCATCAAATAACGGGCTGCTTAGAACTGTATCTGACGAGCGATTGCTATGGGTGGGTATAAAGGACTCCAGCGTGGATTCATCTTTATTAGTTGTTAACTCAAGTACTTGTAAAGTAAACCCTTTTTCTGAGTTTTTCTGGACAACAAATTCTATATCTCCATCATTGTCTATATCGATTGGACGAATACCAGCGAGGGTGAATTTTTCTCCCCCAGTAAGTAAATCATTATTTAGAGGTCTAAATGAGCCGTCCTCTTGTCTAATAAACACCTTAGGCGGAGCTTGTTTAATTTGACTCCCTATTTTCTGTGCGAATGGATCGTCAATTCCATGAGCAGCAACTAAAACAATATCTTTTTTATCATCATTATTTATATCTATCAAATTAAGTGATTTGCCCCATGTTCCATAATCAAAAGTAATTCCTGGAAAATAAAAATTACTTTTATCGACAAATTTTCGATTTTTTTCTTGGATAAGAGCCTGAAGGTCTGTGCCGCCATTACTATTTTTCC
The DNA here is from genome assembly GCA_964583375.1 of uncultured Flavobacteriaceae bacterium. Lineage (GTDB taxonomy): Bacteria > Bacteroidota > Bacteroidia > Flavobacteriales > Flavobacteriaceae > MS024-2A. The sequence goes on along the minus strand of CAZOWC010000177.1, from coordinate 1,105 downwards.
CTTCTGGCATTGTTACATGGAGTATCAATATATCGTTATCGCCATCATTATCAATATCTGTTACAAGATAATTGTATCCGGCACTTTTCTTGCCAAATCTTCCGGGTTGAAGTTCAAGAGCATCGCTTTTTTTGAATCCTGAATTAGAGCCAAAAATTATTCTGTTGTTTTCACCGCCTTGAAGCTTGCCACTTAAAAGAATTAAGTCAAGCTTGTCATCATCATCAACAAACTCCAATCCTGGCGTAAAGTAAAAGTTTCTTCTTTTAAGATCATATGTCGAAGATAAATAAGAAAAATCTCTATCTAATAGTTGCCCATCTTGAACTTTAGTAAATCTACCTTTGCCATTATTTCTTAAGAAATAGTGGGGGACATTATTCTCAGGTGGGCCGTTTTGCGTAACAAACAAATCAATATCCCCATCTGAGTCAACATCTCCACTGGTAACGCCATGAGTAAAGTCTACTATTTGCGGTAAGTATGAAGTAGCATTTATAAATTTACCATTAGGAGCACTCAAGATTAATGTGTTTTGATAGCCAGGGTATGGATCAAAGTCAACTCCATGATCAGCAATGAAAATATCGTTGACCCCATCTCCATTGAAATCCTCAATGACCGAACTTCTAGGAGCTTGGGTATAGGGAACTATATCCATTATTGGTTTAAACAAAGAAAAACCTTTGCCAGGAGTATTTGTCAAAAATATCGGCTTTATATTAGAGCCTTTTTTTAAATCCGAATATTGTATGCCATACACAAGCTCAGGTAACCCATCTCCTGAAAAATCACCCGAACCCAAAGGCATAATTAGAGAAAAGCCAGATTCGACAGACTTGCTGAAATCTTTGCTTAAGATATTGAATTCATCTGTTATTGATTTCGCATACAAGCCATCAACCCACTCGATTTGTGTTTTTTCCTCAGTTAAAGCTGAATTATTCGACTGAGAAGCATTTTCACTATTACTGCTACAGTTAAAGACGAAATAAGTACCATCAGCTGAAATACTCTTGATTGGCTCGCTGCCATCAGGACATGAACCAGCAAAACTCTCTATTGAGAAAAGTGATAAAGCTAAAATCAGAAGTAGATTCTTCAT
>CAZOWC010000176.1:0-2603 GCA_964583375.1 uncultured Flavobacteriaceae bacterium | reverse complement strand
TTGCATCAAAACCCGTTACAATGACAAGTGAGCAGAAAGATAATTTGTTTGTTCTTGTAAAATCCCTTACAAAGTCTGAAAAACGACAGTTTAGACTTTATGTAGGAAGGATGGGTTCTAATGAGGATTCAAAGTTTTTGAATTTATTCCAATTGTTAGACAAAATGAATCGCTATGACGAAAAAGTGATTCTTAAAAAAGGTATAGTAACCAAACAGCAATTGTCGAATTTAAAGGCCCACCTGTACAAGCAGATACTGATCAGCTTGAGGATGAATCCCGTTCACAAAAATATCCGAATTCAAATTAGAGAACAGCTTGATTTTGCTACCATTCTTTATCAAAAGGGACTTTATAAGCAGAGTTTAAAAGTATTGGAAAAAGCTAAAATTTTAGCCCTTAAACACGAGGAAAAATACAGTGCTTATGATATCGTAGAGCTAGAGAAGGTAATTGAATCTCAATACATTACAAGAAGTCTGAGCAATCGTACTGAAACTCTTATCTCAGAAGCCGATCAGTTGAGAATTCAAAATAATTTAGCCACTCAATTATCCAATCTATCATTGCAATTATATGAACGTCTTATAAAAGCCGGTTATGCAAAAAGCGATGAGGAATTTCGAGAAATCACCCAGTTTTTTTATGAGAACTTACCCAAATTGGAATATGATGAATTGGGTTTTAGAGAAAAGCTGTGGTATTACAAAGCTCATGTTTGGTATAGCTTTTTAACACAAGATTTTTTATCGACCTATCGCTATGCCTCCAAATGGGTTAAAATGTTTGATGAGTCTCCATCGATGATCGCTATTCACCCCGTATTTTATCTCAAAGGAAACAATTATTTGATGGAGAGTTTGGCATTAATAAAATACCCTTCAAAGTTTAAAGAGGTATTGCAACAGATGATGCTATGGACGAGTAGCGCTGATTTTCCTAAAAATGACAACCTAAAAGCTTTGAGTTTTCAATTTTACTATAGCAACAAACTCAACTTACATTTTTTAGAGGGTAGTTTTAACGAAGGAATTGTTATTGTCCCTGAGATAAAGAATGGGATAGAGGATTTTAAAAATCAAATTGACCCCCATCACATTATGATGTTTTACTACAAAATCGCTTGTGTGTATTTTGGAGCAGAAGATTATGAAAATTGCATCGTATATCTGGACAAGATTGTAAGCAATAAAAGTTTGAAAATGAGGGAAGATTTATTGTGTTTTTCTCGAGTACTCAATCTTTTTGCTCACTACGAGGCAGGTTTTGACTACCACCTAGAAACTCATTTAAGAGAGACCTATAAGTTTTTGATTAAAATGAACGACTTGCACGAAGTTCAAAAAGCGATGATACGCTTTGTTAAGCGGCTTGGAGACATTTATCCACATGATTTAAAACGAGCTTTTGAAGACTTGTACAACGAGTTAAAACAGTACGAAAATGATCCCTACGAGCGTCGTTCTTTTTTGTATTTAGACATATTATCGTGGCTGGAGAGCAAAATTAACAATGTTCCCATTGCCAAAGTCATCAAAAACAAAGCCACTCAGCTCAATCGGAAAGAACGGCCTTCCATATCCCCTCTCTCTGCGGATCTGAAATAAAATCTAACACCTCTTTAGTAACTGGATGTTCAATTTCCAAAAGACGTGCATGTAAACTGATACTGCCGTCTTTGTTGCTCCTCGAAGCTCCGTATTTTAAATCGCCCTTAATTGGAAAACCCATTGCACTGAGTTGTGCCCTAATTTGATGATGACGTCCTGTTTCCAAATTAATTTCTAAGAGGCAATAGTGATCGAAATCTTTAACTCGTTGGTATTGAAGTTTGGCTAACTTACTATTAGGAACCTCTTTAATATGGGCTTTTGACTTATTTTGTTTGGTATTTCGTGTCATCCAATGGCTTAGAGTTCCTTTTTGATCAGCAAACTCTTTTGTGACAATTGCCCAGTATTTTTTTTTTGGAATTCTGTTTTTAAATTGTTCGTTTAATCGACGTAATGCTTTTGAGGTTTTTGCAAAAAGAATCACCCCACTTGTAGGTCTATCCAAACGGTGAACTACGCCAAGATAGGCTGCACCTGGCTTGTTGTACTTTTTTTTTAAGTACGCTTTGATGCTTTCTGCTAAGGGGATATCTCCAGTTTGATCGCCTTGTACCAATTCCCCTGCTTTTTTAGTCATCACAATCAAGTGATTGTCTTCAAAAAGGATGCGCTCTTCCAAACTAAGATCTAATATTGTTCTTTATTGTTGGGGAAATTCAAGGACTTGACATCAGCACTGTATTGCCCAATAGCATCGTGTAATATCTGATCTAAGTCCAGGTAGCGGCGTAAAAATCGGGGGCTAAATTCTTTGTTCATTCCCAGCATATCATGTAAAACCAATACCTGTCCGTCAACTTGATTCCCAGCCCCGATACCGATAATTGGTACCGATATGGAGTTTGCGACCTGACCGGCAAGGGTAGCGGGAACTTTTTCTAATACAATGCCAAAACAACCAATTTTTTCTAACATTTTAGTGTCTTTGAGCAGTTGAGCAGCTTCCTCTTCCTTCTTCTCTGTCATGTCCGGCTTAAAAAGTCTATTCTC
>CAZOWC010000175.1:0-2622 GCA_964583375.1 uncultured Flavobacteriaceae bacterium | reverse complement strand
CGGGTAGACTTAAATCAGGTAATCCTATTTCAGGGATAGGTACATAGGCCATGAGTAACCAGTAGCCTAATAGGGCGAGAATACCAAAAAGCCATTGAGTTTTTCTACTGGTATATAAAAAGAGTAGTGTACAGCCCAGATATACAAAAGCAATACGAGGTAAAACTCCAACCCAGCGGATGCCATCAAAATTAAAACTTGGCCACAGCCAGAGAAATATCCCTACAGCATATATTTTTAATGCCCTCCACAAAACTTTTTTGGTCAATTCTGCTCGGCTTTTACCTTGTTCTCGTTGTTTGTTGATCGAGAGCACTATAGAGACCCCAACGATAAAAAGAAAGCTAGGAAAGACATAGTCTGTGGGTGTAATGCCATTCCATTCGGCATGAAGTAGTGGGGCATAAACGTGTTCCCATGAACCCGGATCATTGACTACGATCATCAGGATAATGGTCAGTCCGCGAAAAATGTCTAAAGAGAGTAAGCGTTTATTTTCCATAATAATTTAGTTGATTTGAATACTGTTTCCACCCCTTCCGTGTTCATCGAATGTTCTTAGGGTTACTGTTGACGACTTTGAAACTTTAACTGCTTCGATATATAGAGGGTCTTTTGTACTGGGTATAGTACCGTCAAAGGTGTAATGCACACTAAGCCCAGGAAATTGTTGTCGTACTTTAAGTTCCCCATCCTGAATTACAGCTCCCGGTTTGGGAAGATCGAAGGCGAGCTGACCCAAAGCAAGCGTCGCTATGGGAAGTTGACGCTGTCCAATGGTATTAACTAAGCTGTTCCATGAAGCATTTAAAAGAGGGAGTTGCGCTCGGGCTGTTGGCTTTTCTAGCCATGTTTCTTTGGGTCCCCAAGCTCGTTGTGCAAAGACGATCATATTGGGCATCAGCATACGGTCAAATAGTTCTTCTGAGGTTGCCGTTTCCGTCCATAATTGAGATTGTATCCCTAGAAAATTAGGGAGTGCTTCAGGAAGGATCAATTCTTTGGTGGCAACCTCAGCATCAGTAATGCCAAGCTGCTGAAGTTTTACTTTATTAGCAAAAACATTTAAAGGCTCTGTACCCCAACTGTCTTTGTAGTTTACAAAACCCGACCAATTTAGACCAGTATTTTCCATGTCTTTATCGTCTGTCATATCAAAATAAAAAGCAGCAGAATTACTCATAATGGCTTTAAATCCTAAATTATTGAGTCGGTAAATCATGTCTTCCCTTCCAGCCCCCCAGATGTTGTTCCATACATAAGGAATAAAATTTAAGTCCTTTAGATTTTGATTGACTTCAATTTCCGATTGACTCTTTTCACTGTGAACCAATAGAACATCTTCCCAGCCAGCTATTTCGGCGCCTCCTTGGCTGATGATTTGATTGATGCGTTTGACATTGGCATCGTACAAACTCTGGTAGGATTCAATTTGTGGATGTTCCTTGAGATAGGCATCACAAATGGGTGATTTACGCCAAACACCATAAGGAAGTTCGTCAGCACCAATATTAAATATCTTCATGGGGACAGTTGCACTAGTGTACAAAGCTTTGATTTCTTCAAAGACTTTAATAAAAAAACGTTCCGAAGAGAGATCGCAAATACAGATGGTATTGTCGTCAAACAATTGAGCAGAGGTGTATATACTTTCGTCTTCAGGGTCGTGAAGGCGGAACTCGTTTGCAGCTTCTTCATCTCCTGCTTTGAGGAAGTTGTTGTATCTGTTTTTCATGGCTACTATGGCAGCTCTAGCATGAGAGGGAAAGCTGATTTGGGGAACCACATCAATCTGTCTCAATTTGGCTTCTTTTAAAATTTCAATATAGTCTTCTTGACTTAGGAAACCTGAACCTGAGTTGGGGTTTTCTCCCGAACCGGAACCGTACATGGGAAAAAGTCGGTCACTTTCATCATGGGTAAACCCACGCTTGCCTCCGATATCGGTGAGTTCTGGTAAACCTTCGATTTCTATACGCCAACCTTCGTCGTCACTTAGCCTTAAATCCAAAAGATTAAGTTTATAAAAAGCCATATAATCTAAAATCTGTAAGATTTTTTCTTTTGGATAGAAGTTGCGTGCAAGATCCAACATAAATCCACGATTCTGAAATCTTGGTGCATCCTCTATAGTTACAAAAGGAATACCACTCCCTTCTCTTTCTGCGACAAGTAATAGTTGATGCAGTGATTGCAGTCCATAGAACACACCCTTAGTGCTTGCTGCTTGAATTTCAATTTTGTAAGCATTAGCTTTTAATTTATAGGCTTCTTCAGCTAAAGAGGGGTTTTTTCTGAGTTGAATTTCCGCCTCGGCATTTTGTTGAAGAGCAATTTTAAGCCGAAGTCCCTTTTGTAGTTGTTTGCTTAAAAAAGCATGGTCAACTTCAAAAGAGCCGAAATTGAGCCTTAGTGTTCCTGTCAATGGATAACTTCCTTCGTTAAATTTCATTTTTTGGGGCGTGGGAACAATCCAGTGGAGTACCTCTTTGGCCAGAGGCTCGATACCCTCATAGGTCGAATACCGATCAGCCGCAGTTGGAATATTGAGGTTTTCTAAGCCTAGGGAATTTTTCCAGAGAATGGTATGGGCTAAATCAAAACTTTGATTCGTTTTAGCAT
>CAZOWC010000174.1:0-2639 GCA_964583375.1 uncultured Flavobacteriaceae bacterium | reverse complement strand
CGATGTGACCCTGGCTCATTAAACCCAATATGACCCGTTCTACCTATTCCCAAAATTTGAAGATCAATCCCTCCTGATTCCTGAATCTTTTCCTCGTAGCCTATACAGAAATTCCTGACCTCATCAATAGCTACTTCACCGTTTGGAATATTGATATTTTCAGGTTCAATGTCAACATAATTAAATAAATGAGTGTGCATAAAGTAATGATAACTCTGAACGTCTTCTTTTGAAAGGGGGTAGTATTCATCGAGATTAAAGCTGATCACATTTTTAAAACTCAAGCCTTCTTCTTGGTGCAATCGAACCAATTCTCTATAAACACTTATAGGACTGGAGCCTGTGGCTAAACCCAAAACACACATTTTGTTTTGCTTCTTTTTTTCATTGATTAAAGAAGCTATTTCTTGAGCAATTAATTTTGAGCCCTCGTTGGGACTTTCGCAGATTACATTGTGAAGTTTTTCGTAACGAGTTTCCTCAAAACTACCTGGTGCTTTATAAATTAAGCGCTTGGTATTTGATGATTGCATGATAAGTAACTATTGCAGTGAATTTCAAATTTAAGATTTCTAGTTAACAATAGTTTTTCTTTATTGACTTTTTTTCGAATTTTGAAATTCTTATTTATAGTTCAAGCCAGTCCCACAAAAAAATTGAAGTTTTATTCTACTGTTTAATATTTGCCCAGGAATAGTTCCCCTAGAAGATGTCCTCCTGGATCTTTATCAAAAAGAAATCGAAATTCTAATGTTACACATCCAATCGCAACCTAGATATAATTAAAATGATTAGGATCATTGAGGAACTTATTCCTTAGGAGAGAATCTTTGATCGTTGTACAAATTGTAAAGAATTTATAATTGACGAACAGGCATAAACTTCAGTCTAATCCAAGTTAGCACAAAACACATCCTCATTTGCAAAAAATCAATGTGAGTGTCAACAAACTTAAGTCTTCTTAACCTCAACATTTTTGTTTTCAATTAGAGATAACTCTATGAGTTTTCCTTGCTCGAAAAATGAGGGAAGACTATCCAGGGGTAGAAAATTTACCTCTGGCTTGTAATTGATATAGTCCTGAAATAAGAATCCTAGCTGCTTTCTTAAATTTTTGGATTTTCTAAACCGAGATCCTCCTCCATCGGTCAAATAGTTGTAAGCAAAATAGTCAATTTGATAATTTTTTTTACTAATCCAATACCTGTATTCATCTTGAAAATCATCGCCTCCCCCTTCTTGATCGAAAGTAATTTTTAAAGTCCAATAGGAATTCCCCTCAATTTCAACTGAATTTAAAAGTTTAGCATTTACAGCTGGATCTTGAAGTGGACTTGGCAATTGAAAAAAATACATTACAGAGTTTAATGAATTGGAATACAACTTTCGAATACTGTCCTGTAGAAAAACTAAACTATCATTTTCGAAGCGCTTTAGTATATCAACAGAAGTCATAAGATCAACAATTTTCTTTCCTTCCTTAGTAATTTGTCTGGAATACGAATAAAACCCTTGATTGCGCTCTAGTGAGTAATGGTAATCTCTAAAGTCAAATTCAATTTTATAATCTGGTTTATCAAAGCCGTAGACTGCATTTGATTGTTGAATTATTTTGTCTATTAGGTTAGAGGTAGGAGTTTGACAACTGGTAAATAATAAGAACAAAAGGAGCAAATTTCTGAGTAAAGAAATCATTGATAAGTTTATTAATAATTCTAATCTAAAACGAAGATACAATTAAAAGATATGCTTTATTTTTGATACAAATAAAACTTAATGGAAGTTCTGAAAACACTAATTATTGGAAGTGGACCAGCTGGATATACAGCGGCAATTTATGCAGCAAGGGCTGATTTAAAACCAGTACTTTACACTGGAATGGAGCCTGGGGGTCAATTGACTACAACCACAGAGGTTGATAATTTCCCTGGCTATCCTGAAGGAGTTGACGGACCAAACATGATGATTCAATTACAACAGCAAGCAGAAAGGTTTGGGACTGAAGTTCGAGTCGAGATGATTGAAGAAGTAGAGCTGGCCGTAACAACTGGTGGAATTCACAAAGCCTTTACCGCCGGAGGAACTGAAATCCAGGCACAGACAATAATAATCAGTACAGGTGCTACTGCAAAATATTTAGGCCTTCCTAGTGAGCAACGACTTCGAGGTGGCGGCGTTTCTGCCTGTGCTGTGTGTGACGGATTTTTCTATAAAGGTCAAGATGTTGCGATTGTTGGAGGTGGAGATACTGCTGCAGAAGAAGCAACCTATCTCGCTAAGATTTGTTCTAAAGTCACCATGCTAGTTCGTAAGAACAAAATGCGTGCTTCTAAAGCCATGCAGCATCGTGTGACAAACACTTCCAATATTGACCTGAGATACAATACTGAAATTGATGAAGTAATAGGAGATAAAGTAGTTGAAGGGCTGCGAATGAAAAATAATCAAACTCAAGAAACTGAAGAGATTCCAATCACTGGACTTTTTATAGCGATCGGTCATAAACCAAATACAGAAATTTTTAAAGGTCAGCTAAATATGGATGAGGCCGGCTATTTGATTACCCAAGGAAAAACAACCAAAACGAACCTTCCTAGAGTATTTGCGTCAGGTGATGTTCAAGATAAAGAATACAGACA
>CAZOWC010000173.1:0-2674 GCA_964583375.1 uncultured Flavobacteriaceae bacterium | reverse complement strand
GATAACTTTGTTTTAAAAGTATCGGATAATGGTTTAGGAATGAGTCATATGGTTCAAAAGAAAATTTTTGATAAATTTTATAGAGCTTCTTCTGGTAACATTCACAATGTGAAAGGTCACGGTCTAGGTTTGGCTTATGTCAAAAAAATAGTTGATATTCACAAAGGAGAAATAAAATTAGAAAGTAAAGAAAACCATGGAACAACGTTTGAAATAAAGCTTCCTTTAGAGTAAAATTTAATATTAATGCCTCTTGATAGTATATGAAAAAAGACAATAAGAAAATTTTAATCGTTGAAGACGATTCAAATTTCGGTAACATTTTAAAAGAATACCTAAGTTTGAATGATTACAACATTACGCTAGCCAAAAATGGAATAGAGGGCTTTGAAAAGTTTAGAAAAGAAGAGTTTGACCTCTGTATATTAGATGTGATGATGCCTTACAAAGATGGCTTTACATTAGCCAAAGAAATCCGTGAGGTGAATGATACTGTACCAATTTTCTTTTTATCAGCAAAGCACTTAAAGGAAGATGTTTTAAAAGGGTTTAAGCTGGGAGCAGACGATTACTTGACTAAACCTTTTGATTCCGAAGTATTGCTTGCAAAAATCAAAGCAATTTTAAATCGCAGTAAAGGGCCTAGTGGACCAGAGAACGATACTTTTGAGTTTTCTTTCAGTGATTTTTCCTTTAATTCAAAACTTCGTTTTTTAACGTTTAAAAATGAAGATCCTGTTAAATTGTCCCCGAAGGAAAATCAATTATTACGTCTGTTAGTAATTCATCTCAATGATTTGTTACCCCGTGAAGAGGCTTTGAACAAGATTTGGCGCGATGATAATTATTTTACTTCTAGAAGTATGGATGTTTATATCGCTAAGTTGAGGAAGTATTTAAGTGCAGATGATAAAGTTCAAATCCTCAATATTCATGGTGAAGGATTCCGTCTGGTGGTCATCTGAGATTGCTTGGATGGAATTGCTCCATAATTTTTTTGAGATGAAGGCTGTCTAAATGGGTGTAAACCTCTGTGGTGGTAATACTTTCATGCCCCATTAATACTTGAATTGTTCTCAAATCTGCACCGTTTTCTAAAAGATGTGTCGCAAAAGAATGCCTAAAGGTGTGTGGTCCGATTTGCTTTTGAATAGAGGTTTCATTAGCCAGACGTTTTATGATCGTAAATATCATTTGTCGTGTCAAAGAACTTCCATTTCTGTTGAGAAAGACAATGTCTTGATGCGCAAGATTAATTTTTTGAAGATTTCTAACCTTGTGAATATAGAGCTCTAGGTGTTTTTTCGAGTGGCTTCCCATAGGGACAAGTCGTTGTTTGTTTCCTTTACCCGTCACACGGATCATATCTTCTTTAAAAAAGAGATTGGACAAGCTCAGTTGGGTGAGTTCAGACACTCGTAATCCACTACCGTAAAGGGTTTCCAGTATAGCCCTATTCCGATGTCCTTGGGGATGTCCTAAATCAATTGCATTCATTAGAAGGTCAATTTCTTTAATACTCAATACATCGGGTAATTTTCGGCCGAGTTTGGGTGTTTCGATAAGATCAGTAGGATTAGTCTTACGGTAGGATTCAAAAATTAAATAATCAAAAAAACTTCTAAGTCCAGCAATGCGTCTTGCCTGAGTATGAGGACTCATGAATTTCGCTGTTTCGTATATGAATTTTTGTATGGTTTCCCGGGAGCAGTCTAGAGGACCTTCTTCACTTTCAATTTGACCTAAAAAAGCTAAGAATGATTTGATATCAAGCGCATAATTCAGTATTGAATTTTCGGACAAGCCCCGTTCAATTTGAAGATACATTTGATAATCTGAGAGCGCTTGGACCCAATTCACTTTAGTGCTTTTAGGGGATTCAACTGAATTTATATACTTTTACTAAAATAATAAAAATGAAGATCAGTATTATTAATGGGCCTAATTTAAATTTGCTAGGGACTAGAGAGCCAGGAGTATATGGTAATCAGACTTTTGACGAATATTTTAATACGCTCAAGGATAAATTTCCTGAGGTTCATTTTGACTATTTCCAATCCAATGTAGAGGGCGAATTAATTAACCAACTCCATGAGGTAGGTTTTTCAGCAGATGCGATACTTTTAAACGCAGGAGCATATACCCATACCTCTGTTGCCATAGGCGATGCTATTAAGAGTATTGATTCACCAGTTATTGAACTGCATATTTCCAATACATTCGCTAGGGAAGACTTTAGACACACCTCTTACATTACTCCAGTAGCTAAAGGGCTTATCATTGGCTTTGGATTAGATTCTTATCGTCTTGGAGTAGAGAGTGTTCTTAGTTAAAAAATCCTTTTAAACATTTTAACCTTTCTAATTAACTGCGTTTAATCATTCATTTGAAAGGGTAATTTTTGTATTTTGGTTAAAAACAGAACTTAAACTTATGAAACCAATTTTTACAATTTTAGTAACTCTGATGCTCTGTTTGCCTAACCAAGCTGATGCGCAAAGAAAAAACAGAAAAAAAGCAGACGCAAAGCCATCTGAAGTGTCTTTAGATGCTTTTTCATTTAGAAATGTGGGTCCAGCTTTTTTATCTGGACGTATAGCAGACATTGCTGTTCACCCCAATAATGAAAGTGTTTGGTATGTTGCAGTAGGATCTGGAGGTGTTTGGAAAACCG
>CAZOWC010000172.1:0-2706 GCA_964583375.1 uncultured Flavobacteriaceae bacterium | reverse complement strand
TGCCGAAATGATTGCGGTCCCGTGCTGATCGTCATGCATAACGGGAATGTCTAATTCTTCCTTCAACCTGCGCTCTATTTCAAAAGCCTCCGGAGATTTGATGTCCTCTAAATTGATTCCGCCAAAAGTCGGAGCTATGGCTTTAACCGCTTCGATAAATTTATCAGGATCTTTGGCGTCTACTTCTATATCAAATACATCAATATCAGCAAATATTTTAAAAAGTAGTGCTTTCCCTTCCATTACAGGCTTGGATGCTTCAGGACCAATATTACCTAAACCAAGAACTGCAGTTCCATTAGAAATTACTGCTACTAAATTTCCCTTGTTGGTATATTTATAAAGATTTGATATGTCCTCCTCTATTTCCTTACAAGGTATGGCAACCCCAGGTGAGTAGGCCAGTGCCAAATCTCTTTGAGTATCATAGCTTTTAGTCGGTACAACCTCAGTTTTCCCAGGTCTTGGCTTCGCATGATATACTAAAGCTGCTCTCCTTTGTCGTTCACTACTCATAAAAATATTTACCTAATACAAAGAAATGGTTTTTTTCTGAATCACTCTTGGGTTTTATCCTTGGGTTGACTGACAAAAAGTGAAAAGATTCCTCCAATAATCAGAAAAGCTCCTGCCAGTCTTATGATATTGATTGGGTTTTGCCCTAGCAAATCATAAACAAAGTACTGTACAGTAAAAATCTGGATGATCATTGGAATAACAATAAACATGTTAAAGATCCCCATATACACCCCAGTTTTTCCTTTTGGTATGGAGAAAGCAAGCATTTCATAGGGCATTGCCATCATCGACGCCCAAGTGATTCCCAATCCAAAAGAAAACAAATAGATCTGTGACACCACTATTCCACTGCCAATGGGTATGGTAAACAACACTTTTGTATCATTCAGCATAGGCATGCAAAGTAAAGCTATCCCTCCTATTGCAAGGCTGATAAAATGAAGTCTTTTTGCACCCAATTTTCTGGCTATTGGAATTAATGCAAAAGCAATAACAAAACAAATAATATTATATGTCCCATTTAAATTACCCGTCAACAATTGAGCCTGATTAAAATATACGGTACTCTGGTCCAATGTATCGTATAAAGAAAGAGATAAAGCGGAAGTAAGATATTGCCAATAGCAAAACATGGCATACCAAGGAAAAAACATTACGGGTATAAGTTGCTTCATCGGCAGAGGCATCACTTTAAAAGCCTCGGTAATGTCTTCGAGCGTTCTAGATACTAAATTCCTTTCTTCTTTTAACTTTTTAATTTCTTCCAACTCTTTTGGACTTGGTGGATATTCAGAAGTGGTAAATACCGAAATCAATATGGTAATGATAGATGCTGCTGCACCGATACCAAATGCCCAATAGGTAGATACTGGAATACCATTATCCATCTTATCGGAAAGAGCCAATATACCTAAGGAAACTAAAATTGCTGGGGTAAAATTAGCTAAAGTCGTTCCTAAGCCAGTAAAAAAACTTTGTACTAAAAACCCAAAAGAATATTGCTTTTCCGGGAGCTTATCCGAAATAAATGCTCGATAGGGCTCTAAGGCTATATTATTCGCCGCATCTAAAATCCATAACAACCCTGCTGCCATCCAAATTGAACTCGAATAGGGCATGATAACCAAACTGATACTAGCTATTATCGCCCCAATTAGAAAAAAGGGCTTTCTACGGCCAAATTTCGGAGACCAGGTCCCGTCACTAATGGCACCAATAATCGGTTGCACAATAAGTCCTGTCACAGGTCCAGCAAGCCACAATAAAGGTAATTCTGCTTCTTCAGCCCCTAAATATTTATAAATGGCGCTCATATTACTCTGTTGTAAACCGAAACTGAATTGGACTCCAAAAAACCCAAAATTCATCGTTAAGATTTGCCAAAAATTCAGCCGCTTTTTCTCCATAAATTTAGTTTGTTGAAGCCGTGGAGGGCCTCATTGTCTGCAAACGATCAACCACATAGCTTCCAACTGCATGACCTTGATTTACTCCCTCCTCTATTGCCATCATATAATGGATACCTCCATAGAGTCTAGAAATTGCTGCTTCCTCTGAAGCATGAAAAAATGAATTGTATTTACGTTCGGGTAGTCCATAGAGTAATTCTGTTGTATCGGTAAACGCAAAGTTATCGCCGTATAAATCTGTTAATGTAACTGCCGCTGCTCTTGAAATTACGGAATGACCACTGGTGTATTCAGGAAAAGGAGGTGTTTGCAGAAGCGGTAACCATTCCTCATCGTAATATTGATTAATCAAGGTTTCAGGTCGAACAATCAAAGTATCCCACTTTTCATCCCAACAACTGATAAATCCGTCAAACAAAGCAATTGAAACATTGGCATAGGCATTAACAGTTTCATCAAAAGTACTTTTTGCTTGCCTTGTTGCTATGGCTGTAATTCCTATCCAATGTCCACCAGGGGTAATTTTTTTTGTAGCAAACATCGCATGACCCCTGTGGTGGGTAACATAGGGATTGCAATCCCAAAATTTAGCGATCTCTACTTGTTCTTCATTCAATTGGTTGGTTACCTCAAATACTTCCATCAATTGCTTTTGAAAAAGGCTCCCTTTTGTCAAATTAAAAGGTAAAGGATCTTTTGGCGCAAATTGGTTTGATGAATCAATTACCATCGTTCTGATTTCTTTCCAATGGGGTTCGATACCATCCATATAATCAGG
>CAZOWC010000171.1:0-2761 GCA_964583375.1 uncultured Flavobacteriaceae bacterium | reverse complement strand
TTTCTGTTGAAAGCTCAGGACAGCCGTTATTGGCAGTAGTCCCTTTTTCATCAGGACAAAGATCATCTTTATTTGGAACACCGTCTTGATCGTCATCAGGCCAAGGACATCCTTTATTTTCTGCAGGCCCTAATTCTTCTATACATTGGTCAATATCATCAGATAGACCGTCTCCGTCCAAATCTGGACAGCCATTCATTTCAATAGAACCTGGCTCATCAGGACAAGTGTCATCAGGATCAGCTATGCCGTCACCATCGGTATCTATACATCCTTGAAATTCTATCGTTCCAGCTATTTCTGGGCATTTATCTTCCTTATCAATGATTCCATCGCCATCGGAGTCAGGACATCCATCAAACTCTTTTAATCCAGGAACATTTGGACATTTGTCTTTTTTGTCAGAAACACCGTCTTTGTCTGTATCGCCTGCCCCAAAACTATAGCCTATACCCAACAAATGTTGTAAATGATCAAATCCATCGTTTTCATTCATCATTCTGTAAGAAGATTGTACGTTGATCGCTATTTTACCACTCGTAAATACGTTAAAGCCAACACCTCCGAAATAGGTACGGCTAGTCTCTGAGGAAGGAAAAAAACCTTCTCTTTGAACGCCATCAGAAAAAAGGGAAAAACCATATCCAGCGATCAAATAAGGAGTAAAACCACCCTTAACTAAGTTCATCTTTAAATAACCGTCAAGTGAGGCATAGGTGTAGGAATCAGAAAAATTATCGACTTGACCCAGACTGTATTGAGTCCCGATTGATAGTCCTCCGGCTACATGCCTGCTTAAACTAAAAGCTGGTCCTCCGAAGTTAAGCCCTGATTCAACCTCTGTTCCAAATAGACTGATCGCATTGGCACTTAAAGAGAATATCCATGGGGACTCTTGAGTTTGACTGTAAGTTGTATGTATAAACAATACCGTAAGTAATGAAAGTAATGATCTCAAATATCTCATATCAAGCTGATTTTTACAATTTACAAAACAATCAAACTTAGGATTTATTGCCCTAATTACCATTTTGATGAAGGAAAAATTAGTCTAAATCCTTACTTGATTTAAAAATAGAAGGAAATTTTCTCTCAATCCAATCCGGAATGTAGTTTTGGTTTTCGTCTTCTTCCAATCCAGTGGCAGTAGATATAACTGCATATAAAATGACTCCTCCTACAAGAACAACGGCTCCAATAATAATTATTATGATTTCGCTCATTTAATTATAATTAAGATTATTACTAAATGTACAAAAAAAAATGAAAAAATAATTATTATTCTATTTTCATACAATCTTCTTCAAGAACCCTAGTGAGTGCTTGAATTAAAAAGTCTGCGTCTTCTTTTGAAAAAACTAGAGGTGGTTTAATTTTAATTACATTGTTATCAGGACCATCGGTGCTCATCAAGATTCCATTTTGCTTCATTCTATTAACCAAATATTTTGCCTGGATTTGAAGTGGTAGCTTAGCGGAGGAGACAAGCTCTATCCCTAAAAAAAGACCCTGGCCTCTAACTGAACCCATAATTGGGAATACTTTTGAAAGTTTTTTTAATTCGGCTATTAAATACGCGCCTATCTCAAGCGCATTGAACTGAAGATTTTCATCTTCAACTACCTGCAAAACCTCGGTTGCGATTGCACAAGAAACAGGGTTTCCTCCAAAGGTGTTAAAAAACTCCATACCATTCGCAAATTTATCTGCTACTTGTTCTGTACATACGACTGCTGCAACTGGATGACCGTTACCCAACGGTTTTCCTATAGTAATTATGTCTGGTATGACATCGTGTAATTGAAAACCCCAAAATGTCTTACCCATTCTACCACAGCCAGTCTGAACTTCATCAGAAATACAAAGACCTCCTGCTTTTCTGACTAGTGAATATACCTTTTTTAGAAACCCCTCCGGTAATTCTATTTGTCCCCCACAACTCAATAGGGGCTCAATGATGAATCCACCCAACTTTTTTTGCGCAGTAGTCAACTGTTTAACAAGTGATTCAACTTCCTTCGCATACTTTGATGCCGTTTCCAACCCTCGATACTTTCCTCTAAATGAGTCAGGCATTGGAAATACATGGACATTATCTGGGGCACCTAGTCCTCCTTTACCGTCGAATTTATAAGAACTGATATCTACGCATCCATTAGTGTTTCCGTGATAGCCTACCTCTGACACTAACATTTCATTTGATCTCGTATAAGTCTTTACCATTCTTAATGCCAATTCATTAGCCTCACTTCCAGAATTTACAAAATGAAATACATTCAATTCTGAGGGTAATGTTTCCTTTAATTTATCAGCAAGTGCCGTTATATTATCGTGTAAATACCTCGAATTTGTGTTTAATAGAGCCATTTGCTTTTGCCCTGCTTTTACAACTCTTGGGTGTTCATGTCCTACATGAGCTACATTATTTACGGCATCTAAATACTTTCTACCCCAGTTATCAATTAAGTTAACCCCTGAACCTCTTACTATATAAAGTGGTTCCTCATACTGTAAACTCATCCCTCTTCCAAGGTTTTTATTTCTTGCTTTTAAAAGCTCTTTTGAGGTGTCCTCAGCTGGGCTAGCTAACTCCTTCAAGTTGAACAACAAATTTGGGTTTGGGCATATTGATTGCCAAATGTGCTTTTCATTAAAATAAGCTACTCCAGGGAAATCATTTTTATAATTTAAGAGGCTGAGTATGAATTGAAAATGTAGATGTGGTGACCAATTGCCATTTTCATTTGAGTTTCCAACTTCA
>CAZOWC010000170.1:0-2775 GCA_964583375.1 uncultured Flavobacteriaceae bacterium | reverse complement strand
GACTACAAATACGTCGATTATCTCTGGGACGATCAAAAAGCAGCAGAACTCAATTTTTCCGATCAAATGGACGCCGATGATCCGAAGCTTTATGTTTATAATCCCGTCTATGAGGATGAAGTTATAAATGGAGATACCTTAAACCTAGATGTCCTATTTCACAGTTTCAAGCACGCAGACTTTTTGAGGAGCAAAGCTGTAAAAGTTGGGCTTGAATTTTCAGGGGTTTATCAGGAACTTCCCGATGCTTTTATCAAGAGAGTGCTGATCGATTAATCGCTGCTGAACTATCATCACTTAGGCATTAAGTGATAACCTTGGATTTGATAATTTGCCAAAACACTAAGCGCAGAAAATGCTGGAACAACGTCAATATGCACTTCCTCATCTTTAATGTTCCTAGTAGCTGTTGCCTGAGAGCAAACGAATAACGAAACCCCATTTGCTCTTAATTTTTGAATTAAATCAATATTGGGATTTGACTTTCCAAACCTATTTACATGAGCTTCTTCGGTCAATATATTAAATGTTGCTGCCCCATGAATAGCAACAACTATTTTGATATTTGATGAGGGAACGCCAGAAATATGCAACATATTTAATGTTCTCGCAACTACCCAGAGTCGCTTGTTTACCCCATTTTTTTGCTTGTCAGAGGTAACGTCAAAAAGCAATTTATATTCTTGAACAGGGTTGGGTAGTTCAGCTGCTTTATCAACATATTTAATTTTACCATAACCTTCAATTAATGGAGTCTGCCACTCCTGTGCAAAAGAATAGTTGCAAAAAAGCACAAAGAATACTGTAGTAGTAAATACAGGGGATGGTTTCAAAAAAAAGGTCATTATAAATACTATTTTAGGTTATTAAAATTACAAAATGCTTAAGTAAAAAGCTGTTATTTCACTAAATCAAAGATTGATTTCTCTTAAAAAATAAGAATTAAGTATCTTGCTAATTACAATTTAGGTAAATTGAATCCAATTTTTAAACAATTAGTCCGTCGACTGAGCTTTCTGTTTTTAACCCTTACGGGTAGTGTGCTTCTAATTGCAATTTTTCTTTTTACATACGAAAGCACTCCAGAGTTTGAGTTAGCTCCTGTAAAGGAAAAAACTCTAGAACTTTGGGATCCACAAAAATTCATTCTCAATAATGACAAAGCTGATGAACTTATAAAAAAAGGATATTTGTTAGTAGCTGAAAGCTCCAAGAACATGGGTCCTTTAGCAGAAGATCCCAAGCTTCGCTTTGCTGGGAATAATTTATCTTGTACCAACTGTCACTTAAATGGGGGGACCCTTAGCGGATCAGCCTCCTGGATTGGAATTTTAGATCGCTTTCCACAGTTTAGAGGAAGAGAAAATAAAATTGGTACCATAGAGGAACGAATCAACGGCTGTATGGAACGTAGCATGAATGGAATCAAACTATCAAAAAATTCGACCCAAATGAGGGCCATGGTTGCTTATATGGACTGGATTAGCCACGAACTGCCTAAACTTAATTCTAAGGTGTTTAAAGGGTATCCAGCAATTGAAATTCCTAAAATAGCGGTGGATTTAAACCAAGGAAAAAAAATCTACGAAAAAGAATGTACACTTTGCCATGGTACCCAAGGAAAAGGCATCCGTAATCAAAACTTTGAAGATGGATATCTCTACCCTCCTCTATGGGGTAAAGACTCTTTCAACGACGGTGCTGGGATGCATAGAGTCATTACGGCCGCAGCTTTTATCAAAAATAATATGCCTTATCTGCAAGCAAATTGGGAAAATCCAAAGCTCAGCGATGAGGAAGCATATCATGTTGCAGGTTATATCAACAGCTTTCAACGGCCAGAAAAACAAAACAAAATTGAAGATTTTCCAAATAAAAAGTTAAAACCCGTTTCAACACCTTACGGTCCTTGGACAGATAATTTTAGTGCTGAACAGCACAAATACGGTCCATTCCCACCAATGATTTCATATTATCAAAAAACATTTGGTTTGACCAAAACCAAATAGTGTTTAACTTCATCTCAATTGTGTAACTAAGATTACTTAGTGTTAAAATATCATTGCTAATTTTGATAACTAAATCTAGTATGGATAGTTTAAATATACTTCTAAACAGTCTTTGGGGTACCGTCAATTGGACTATAGATTCTATACTCTTCCAAGTTCCATGGTATACTAATTACTTCTGGGGTTTGATTATCATTTCCCTTGTTATTTGGAGTTTAGAGGTTTTATTCCCTTGGAGAAAAGAGCAAAAATTTTTCAGAAAAGATTTTTGGCTCGATGGATTTTATATGTTTTTCAATTTTTTCCTATTCTCCATAGCAATAAGCGGAATCTATGATTTACTTGAGCATTTATTTTATTCCGTTGGACTCAATCCAAAAAGTTTTGCCTTTGTTAATATACTGGACTTCCCTTTAGCAATTCAATTATTGGTATTTTTTGTGATTTTGGATTTTGTTCAATGGGTTACTCATATTCTCCTGCATAAAATCCCACTTTTTTGGCAATTTCACAAAATCCACCATAGTGTTAAGGAAATGGGGTTTGCTGCACATCTTCGCTATCATTGGATGGAAAACATACTTTACAAACCTTTAAAAACTTTTGGGGTAATGCTACTTGGGGGCTTTGAGCCTGAACAAGCCTATATAGTCCATTTTATTGCCGTTGCTATTGGACACTTAAACCACGCAAATATCAAGTTCTCATGGGGGCCGCTAAAGTATTTACTCAACAATCCGATTATGCACCTCCATCACCATGCCTA
>CAZOWC010000169.1:0-2797 GCA_964583375.1 uncultured Flavobacteriaceae bacterium | reverse complement strand
GCGCACCTGTTTTGGGTACAGGGGGTCGCAAGTTCGAATCTTGCCGTCCCGACCATGATCAATCTAAAAACGCATATTCTTCCTTCAAAGAAATCCAAATAGATTCTTTCAAACCTTAACTCTCGAAAGATATGATTATGTTTCTTTTGGTCAAAATTGGTATCATTCGTCTAGGTTTTTTTTAAAAAAGCAAATTTATTTATTTCCTAAACTTGACTGATTCACACAGGAGAAATTCTTGTTCTCAGAATTAATAAATTTTGCTAAGCAATCTAAATATAAAGAAAATTTATTTTATTCTGCTCATACCTTTTGAACATAATTTTTTTCACATAGCTTAAAAAAAACAATTGAATTCGAGGTCAAGTAAAAAACATTAAATTTTTTGAAAAAAAAACATTGACCATCACCACAAAAATACGCCAAGTTGTGCAAGCTAGGGGTGAAACCACAACATGTAGTGGTGGAGCGGTCATTTCTCGAAAGAACATCAAAACGATGTCAACAGCTGGTTGGGTAACCAAAACCTTTACCGGGAATGCCGCTCTTTCAAAAAAAAACCCTTAAAAATTTTGTATGGGGCACAAAAAATGAAGATTAAAAGAAGTTTTACAAAAGCAGGCCAGGACGCTTACTCAGGGATAAATTTTATAACAACTACGTCCGAGATCAGAAACCCTGACGGTACGATTGTATTTAAATTAGAAAACGTTGAAGTTCCGGAAAGTTGGTCACAGGTTGCGAGTGACGTTATCGCTCAGAAGTACTTTAGAAAGGCAGGAGTGCCGACTGAAGTGAAAAAAATAAAAGAAAAAGACGTTCCAAAATTTTTGTGGAAATCAACTAAATCCTCGGTAGATACAGCTTTCGCTGGGGAAAATTCATCGAAACAAGTTTTTGATCGCCTAGCTGGAGCATGGGCCTATTGGGGATGGAAAGGGGGCTACTTTACGGATGAAGAAGACGCCCAGGCATATTTTGACGAAATGCGTTACATGCTAGCGTCACAAATGGCTGCCCCAAACAGTCCACAATGGTTTAACACTGGCCTACATTGGGCATACGGAATAGATGGTCCAGGGCAGGGACACCATTACGTCGATTATAAAACCAAAAAATTGGTAAAGTCAGCATCAGCATATGAACACCCTCAACCACACGCTTGCTTTATCCAATCTGTTAGTGATGACTTGGTTAATGAAGGTGGAATAATGGATTTATGGGTGCGAGAAGCTCGTTTGTTCAAATATGGGTCAGGGACAGGGACGAATTTTAGTTCCTTGAGAGGCAATGGAGAGAGCTTGTCTGGTGGCGGCGCTTCGTCCGGTCTGATGGGTTTTTTAAAAATCGGGGATCGAGCAGCCGGTGCAATTAAATCCGGTGGGACAACCCGTCGAGCGGCAAAAATGGTTATATGCGATGCTGACCATCCCGACATTGAAGAATTTATAAATTGGAAAGTAAAGGAAGAACAGAAAGTCGCAAGCATAGTTGCTGGCTCAAAGGTTCACGAGCAGCGATTGAATGCGATTTTCACAGCTATACGGCAATGGGATGGAAGTACTGAGGATGCTGTGGATCCAGTAAAAAATATGTCCCTAAAATCGGCGATAAGAGACGCAAAGAGGGTCTCTATTCCTGAGACCTATGTCAAAAGAGTGTTGGATTATGCAAGACAAGGGTATGCTAGTATAGAATTTCCGACATATGATACGGATTGGGACTCGGAGGCCTATGCATCAGTGTCTGGGCAAAATTCAAATAACTCGATAAGGGTCAAAGATTCCTTCTTAAAGGCTGTAGAGAACGACGACGATTGGGAATTAATCCGACGGACAGATGGTTCAGTTGCAAAGACGATTAAAGCCCGAAAATTATGGGCGGACGTTGGACATGCCGCGTGGGCTTGTGCTGACCCTGGAATTCAATTTCATGATACTGTGAATGCCTGGCATACTTGCCCAGAAGATGGTGAAATACGAGGTTCAAACCCATGTTCTGAATATATGTTTTTAGATGACACAGCATGCAACTTGGCGTCGATGAATTTATTGACTTTTCTTGTCGACGGGAAGTTTGATTCAGAAAACTACATACACGCTACTAAACTGTGGACTCTAACACTAGAGATTTCCGTTCTAATGGCACAATTTCCATCAAAAGAAATAGCTCAAAGATCTTATGATTTTCGGACCTTGGGACTAGGCTATGCTAATATTGGGGGTCTTCTGATGAATATGGGATTCAGTTATGATAGTCAGGAAGGTAGAGCTTTGTGCGGTGCGTTAACTGCGATTATGACAGGAACGTCATACGCAACGTCAGCAGAGATAGCGAGCGAGGTTGGAGCTTTCCCAGGCTATGAAAAGAATGCAAAGCATATGCAGCGCGTCATACGCAACCATCAGAACGCTGCTCATGGTAAAACAGAAGGATATGAAGAACTTTCTGTTAAACCTGTACCCCTCGATCACAAAAGTTGTCCCGACAAAGATTTGGTTGAGCTTTCAATGAAATGCTGGGACGACGCTCGAGAGTTAGGTGAAAAATTTGGTTTTAGAAATGCCCAAGTTTCAGTGGTAGCACCAACAGGGACTATTGGTTTAGTTATGGACTGCGACACAACTGGGATTGAGCCTGACTTTGCTCTAGTAAAGTTTAAAAAACTTGCTGGTGGAGGTTACTTCAAAATTATTAATAGGTCGGTTCCCGGCGCATTGGAAAAGCTTGGCTATGGTTCTGCCCAAATTGAGGAAATTATTTCTTACTCTGTGGGACACGGCACTATTGGCAATGC
>CAZOWC010000168.1:0-2800 GCA_964583375.1 uncultured Flavobacteriaceae bacterium | reverse complement strand
TGTGAAGTAGTGGATGAAGTGGAGCGAATTGCAATAGAGCGCGCCAAAGAACTTTTTGGAGCAGCCTATGCCAATGTACAGCCTCACTCAGGTTCTCAGGCAAATACAGCTGTATTTCACGCTTTTTTAAAGCCTGGAGATAAAATATTAGGTTTTGATCTTTCACACGGTGGACATTTGACTCACGGTTCACCAGTTAATTTTTCAGGACGCCTTTACGAAGCTCATTTTTACGGAGTAGAGGAGGACACCGGACGTTTGGATTACGACAATATTTTAAAGATTGCTCAAGAAGTAAAACCTCAGATGCTGATTGCAGGAGCCTCTGCTTATTCTAGAGATATTGATTTTAAAAAATTCCGTGAGATCGCAGATGCAGTGGGAGCGTTTTTGCTCGCTGATATTTCCCATCCCTCAGGGATGATTGCTACGGGTATGTTGAGCAACCCCATACCGCACTGCCATGTGGTTACGACTACTACTCATAAAACCTTAAGAGGTCCGCGCGGTGGCTTGATCTTAATGGGAGAAGATTTTGACAATCCTTTTGGATTGACCTTAAAAAATCGGAATCCTCAAAAAATGTCACATTTATTGAATATGGCTGTTTTTCCAGGTAACCAAGGTGGTCCTTTGATGCACGTGATTGCAGGGAAGGCCGTAGCTTTTCAAGAAGCTTTAGACCCCACTTTTAAATCCTATATGGAGCAGGTTAGAAAGAATGCCCAAGCCATGGCAGCTGCCTTTGTCGCGAAAGGGTATCACTTGATTTCTGGAGGAACGGACAACCACATGATGTTGATTGACTTGCGCAATAAAAACATCACGGGTAAAGACGCTGAAAAGGCTTTGGTCAGAGCGGAAATTACCGCCAATAAAAATATGGTTCCTTTTGACGACAAATCTCCTTTTGTGACCTCAGGAATTCGCGTTGGGGCAGCAGCCATTACGACACGGGGACTTAAAGAAACTGAAATGGCAACTATTGTAGATTTTATCGACAGAGTCATTCAAAACCATGATGACGAAGCTGAACTTCAAGCCGTGGCTCAAGAAGTTCATTCCTTGATGAAAGGAAGACCCTTGTTTGTGGCTTAGATTTTACTTAAACAGCTCCAATATACTATCGGGAATCAACTCAGGTTTTTGGTTAATTGGATTGATATAGCACCATTGGGTACTGCAAACAGCAAGAAGTTTTCGCTCAGCATTAAAAATTTCAACGATGCGTTCTGACAACACTCCACGAATTTGTTTGACACGGGTTTTAAGTGTGAGCGTGTCACCCATAAGTGCAGCTTGTTTATACGTGATGGAGTGGCTTCGTACTACCCAGACCCCTAAAGGCTTATTTATATTTTGAATCAATGCCTCCCAATGGTTGTGGGCAGCGTCTTGTACCCAATAGAGGTATTGAACATTATTTACATGACCTAAGGCATCAATATGCTTGGTAAGGACCTCGGTGGTCATGCTATACGACTTCATTCTTTAGGGAAGATCTTTACCTCGAATAGCTTGTCCCAGTTTTTTCCAGTCACAAAAAATGTTTTTCGAACGGGATGGTAGGCAATTCCATTAAATACATTGAGTTCTTGATGCTGGGTAACTTTTTCTTTAAGCCCTGAAAAATCGACTACACCTTCTACTGCACCGCTTTTAGGGTCTATGATTACCACCACATCTTTTTGGAATTGGTAGGTGTTGGCATAGATTTTTCCATCAACCCATTCTAGTTCGTTGAGGTTTTTTAAAGCGGTTTTATGGGTCATGACCTGTATATTTCTACGCTCTTTATAGGTTTGCCCGTCCAAGGTCCAAATTAGGTTGCTCCCATCTGATTTATAGAGATCATTGCCGTCATTACACAATCCCCAACCTTCTTGACTGGCTTCAAACGGAAATGATTTTTGCATTTCCAGACGTTGTTTATCGTAAACAAAACCCTGCTTGGCCTTCCAAGTGAGTTGTATGACTTTATCGTCCAATACTGTCAAACCCTCTCCGAAATAAGCAGCATCCAAAGGTTTGTTGGTCGTGGGTTTCCCCGTTTGGTAATCCACCAACCTCAGACTAGACTTACCGTTAAGTCCTGTACTTTCGTATAAAAGTTCACCGTCAAATTCCAATCCCTGTGTATAGGCTTTGATATCGTGAGGATAACTGTCTAATATCTCATAGGTATATAAAACTGGAGGTTTGGGTGCTAGTAGGGTAAGGGTTGAAGAAGCTTCAAAGGCCTGGTCTCCTTGACTGATTAATGCTTTTAAAGTTTGTATTCCCAGAGGCTCATCGCTAAAGCTGTGGTTGGCTTTTATGGGCTGATTGTTTAAAAAGTAAGCCACAGTTGCGCCTTCCAGTGTTTTATTGAGTTTGAGGTCAAGAGTATCTCCCCAAATGGCTTGATTTCCTTTGAGGCCAGTTTTAATTTTAACATTTGGAGTAGTCGGTCCTCCACATTTCATCAAAAAGAGGATAAAGGTGAAATAAACAAAGCTTTTCATGGGCAAATGGCGCTTGAATTATTAAGTATGATTCATTTCAAAATTAAGCAATTAAAATGATTGTTGAACTCATTTGAAGGGCTTATATTTGTCGCGGGCAAGTCCTACACAACCAGCTCCTGCTGAATCCCCCAGGGCGGGAACGCAGCAAGGGTAGGCGGTCGTAGCGGTGTGATGTGGGTCGCTTGCCCATTTTTAACCAACAGCAAATGTCTAAAGTCGTGTTAATTAGTGGTGCTTCCTCAGGCCTTGGTTTGGCCACCGCACTTTACTTGCACGAAAAAAACTACAGGGTT
>CAZOWC010000167.1:0-2804 GCA_964583375.1 uncultured Flavobacteriaceae bacterium | reverse complement strand
ATTGGAATTGAGAATCGCGTCGGGAATAACAATTTCTTTCTGAAGCAAATTATCGATCACTCTGGCGTTTGGAGTATAGTTACAGCTTGTTTTTTTACCGTTTAAAATAAAGGCTAAAAAAATAAGACCGACCGAAAAACCTCCTAAATAGTATCCTAAACGATAGAGAAATTTCATGATTTTAGTGTTTTAATTTTTTTAAAATTCTACTTTCATCACTTTGCACTACAATGATAAAATGATCGTATTCCAATGGAAGGTGAGGAATAACTTTTTCAGCCCATTCTAGTAAGCATAAATTACCAGATTCTAAATATTCCTCCAGTCCGATATCCAAGGCTTCGTCAGGATGATTGAGACGATAAAAATCAAAATGATTAATGACCTCATTTTCTTTTTGATAATTATTGACTAGAGAAAAGGTTGGACTGCTTACGGTATCAGTCACGCCAAGTATTTTTACTACTGCTGAGATTAAAGTGGTCTTACCAGCACCCATAGAGCCATCAATTCGTATTACAGCTGTTGAGGCTTGGTCTATAAGGTATCGGGCAGCCCTTTCGATTTCATCAAGTTTATAGCTCAATTGCATACGGCAAAAGTAGTGCTATCGGGGGTTTAATACAACAAATGGGATGATCATTTCCTCCAAGGATACCCCACCGTGTTGAAAGGTGTCATTGAAGAATTTGGCGTAATGATTAAAGTTGTTTTTATAGACAAAATAGGCGTTATTTTTTGCAAAAATATAACTGCTGTTGAGTCCGTAAAAAGAAGGGAGTTCAAAGCTTTCAGGATGCTTGCAAGAAATGACATCTTTCTTCTGATAGGTTAGACTTTTCCCTGATTTATAGCGTAAATTCATACTGGTTTCTTTGTCTCCAATGACCTCGCTGGGGCGCCCTACATTTATAGTTCCATGATCTGTGGTCAGCAAAATTTTAAATCCGAGTCCACTTGCTTTTTTGATTAGGTCTTTCAATGGACTATTTTTAAACCAACTGTCGGTAAGAGATCGATATGCCTTGCTGTCTGGAGCCAATTCTTTGATGACTTCCATTTCAGTTTTAGCATGGGAAATCATATCTACAAAATTGTAAACTACTGTGGTAAGTCCCTCATGAGTATGATTTTGTAGGTTTTTAGTCAGTTGCTGACACTGCTGAATTTGTGTGATTTTATGGTAACTCATTGCACGTTCTATACCCAGCCGTTTGCTCAGAGCTTTAAGTAAATCAAATTCGTGTAGGTTTTTGCCTCCTTCGTCTATGTCGTTTTTCCACCAGTGGGGAAAAGTTTTACTGATATCTAAAGGAGTACGACCAGCAAAAAAAGCATTCCTAGCGTACTGTGTTGCAGTGGGAAGTATGCTGAAATATGCGTATTCGCTCTCTACCTTACAGTATTTTTTCACCTCCGGCGTAATAGTTTTCCACTGGTCAAACCTTAGATTATCAATCATGAGAAGTAAGCTGGGTTGATTTTTTTTAAGCTGAGGGAATACAAATTGTTCAAAGGCTTGATGCGACATTACAGGACCTTTACTGCCTTGCATCCAGTTTTTGTAGTTGTTTTTAATAAACTTTGCGAACTGTGCATTTGCCTCTTGCATTTGAGTTTCGAAGACTTCAAGCATACTAGAGTCTTCAAGTGATTCAAGCTCTAATTCCCAATACATTAATTTTTTAAAGTATTCAATCCAGTCATCGTGAGTTTTCAGATTGACGATAGATAGGGATAATTCACGAAATTGCTGCTGATAATTTTGAGTAGTTTTTTCAGCAATGAGGCTTTTGTGGTTTAATATTTTTTTGAGAGAAAGCAGAATTTGATTTGGGTTTACAGGCTTGATTAAATAGTCGGAAATCTTGGCACCTATGGCCTCGTTCATGATGTGCTCTTCGTGATTGTTGGTAGTCATGATCACCGGTAAATCAGGATATTTATTTTTAATGCCATCCAAAGTTTCTAGACCGTTTAGCCCGGGCATGTTTTCGTCTAAAAGAACAATATCAAAGGTGTTCTTGTCGATTAGATCTAACGCATCTAGTCCATTTGTACATGGGGTCGTGCTGTAGCCGCGTTCTTTTAAAAATAAAAAGTGTGGCTTGAGCATTTCGATCTCGTCGTCTACCCATAAAATGTTGATCCAATTCATTTAGTATCTTTGTTGCTAATTATGTAAATCTTGACCCACCGAAAGAGTACATTATTTAACGACCCAATTTATGGATTTATTGCCATAGAAACGGATTTGATATTACAACTTATCAATCATCCTTACTTTCAGCGGCTGAGGCGAATTTCACAGATGGGATTTTCTTGTTTGGTATACCCAGGTGCACACCATACCAGATTTGAACATGCCATAGGGGCAATGCATGTCATGCAAAAGGCTATTGAAGTTCTTATAACTAAAGGAATACAGATTAGTTCTCAAGAAAGAGAAGCAATGCAGATTGCCATTTTACTCCACGATATCGGACACGGACCATTTTCTCATGCAACAGAAGAAACTCTACTTCATGGAATACATCACGAGACCATTTCACTTCGAGTCATTTCACTATTGAATGAGATTTTTAATGGTAAGTTGGATTTGGCCTATCAAATATTTACAAATCAATATCCTAGAAAGTTTATGTATCAATTGGTCTCGGGTCAGGTAGATGTAGACCGACTCGATTACCTTAAGAGAGACAGCTTTTATACTGGGGTTACCGAAGGCAATATCAATACCAGCAGAATCTTGGCGATGATGAATGTTAAAAACGAACAGTTGGTTTTTGAAGTTAAAGGTATTC
>CAZOWC010000166.1:0-2827 GCA_964583375.1 uncultured Flavobacteriaceae bacterium | reverse complement strand
TTTAAAATTCACGCCAATATGGATCCTAACCACCGCGATCGTCTGGCGTTTATCAAAGTTGTTTCAGGCACCTTCCAACGCAATAGCCCTTACCTGCATGTTCGGCTAAAAAAGAAATTAAAATTCTCTTCACCTAATACCTTCTTTGCGGAACGCAAAGAAATTGTTGACACCTCTTATCCAGGAGATATTGTCGGGCTCCACGATACCGGAAATTTTAAAATTGGTGATACATTGACCGGTGGTGAACTACTTCACTTTAAGGGAATACCTAGCTTTTCCCCTGAACACTTTCGATATATCAATAATAATGATCCCATGAAAGCCAAGCAGCTCTCAAAAGGAATAGACCAACTCATGGACGAAGGAGTTGCACAGTTATTTACCCTCAACCTCAACGGAAGAAAAGTCATTGGAACTGTAGGTGCCTTACAATTTGAAGTCATTCAATACCGACTACTCCACGAATACGGAGCCAAATGTAATTATGAAAATTTAAACGTTCACAAAGCTTGTTGGATTGAAGGAGATGAAAAGAGTGATCACTTTAAAGAATTTCGTCGTATCAAACAAAAGTTTCTCGCTCAAGACAAAAGTGGAAAACTTGTTTTCCTTGCGGACTCAGCATTTTCTCTTCAAATGGCTCAAGACAAATACAAGGAGCTACAATTCCACTTTACTTCAGAGTTTTAAACAAAGTCTACAAGACTCTAAATATCTCAGATTGGTATTTGTTTTTAAGCTTGACCAGTGGGGCCAAAATTTAATGGAATCGGTGGTGGCTCATTAGTTTCTATAGTTCCATTGATATTCTCATAGCGCTGGATGTTTTCAGCTAAGGCTTTTTGAAAACGTTTGGCGTGTTCCGGTGTCAAAATCACTCGAGACCTAACACGAGCTTTAGGAGCACCTGGCATTACAGTGATAAAGTCGACGACAAATTCCGATGTGGAGTGATTGATAATGGCTAAATTAGAATATACACCATCAGCAACATGTTCGTCTATAGCAATATTCAATTGCTTTTCTTTGGGGTCTTTTTTATCACTCATTTTTTAGAAACTTATTTCTTCTTCTTGATCAATCAAGAGGCTCTTATACTCTTCTTTTGAACCTACAATGATATCATTATAATTTCTAAGACCAGTACCTGCAGGAATTTTATGTCCTACAATAACGTTCTCTTTCAATCCTTCAAGAAAATCAACTTTACCGTTTACAGCAGCTTCGTTCAATACCTTGGTTGTTTCTTGGAAGGAAGCAGCCGAGATAAAGGATTTGGTCTGAAGCGATGCACGGGTAATTCCTTGCAGTTCAGGTGTTGCAGTAGCTGGTGATGCATCACGTGCTACAACCAATTGTTTGTCTTCTCTTGTCAACAAGGAGTTTTCATCTCGTAATTGACGAGAAGAAATCACCTGACCTTGTGTGACATTTTCTGAATCTCCTACCTCTTCAATAATTTTCATCCCGTAAAGGCCATCGTTTTCTTTGATAAAGTCGTAACGGAATACCAATTGATTTTCTAAGAAAATAGAATCTCCCGGATCCATTATACGGACTTTACGCATCATTTGGCGAACGACCACCTCAAAGTGCTTATCGTTAATCTTCACACCTTGCAATCGATAAACCTCTTGAATTTCATTAACCAAATACTGCTGTACAGCTGATGGCCCTTTAATTTTAAGAATATCTGCAGGAGTGATTGATCCGTCAGAAAGTGGCATCCCTGCTTTGACAAAATCGTTTTCCTGAACGAGAATCTGATTGGATAATTTTACCAAATACTTTTTTATGTCACCAAACTTCGACTCTACAATAATCTCGCGGTTTCCTCTTTTGATTTTTCCAAAGGAAACAACTCCATCAATTTCAGATACTACAGCTGGATTCGAAGGATTTCTAGCTTCAAACAATTCAGTTACACGAGGCAAACCACCTGTAATATCACCCGACTTAGCAGATTTACGTGGTATCTTAACCAAGACTTTTCCTTCTTCAATTTGATCTCCTTCATTTACGATAAGGTGAGCTCCTACGGGAAGGTTATAAGAACGTAATATATTACCCTTCTTATCTGCAATAGACAAGGTTGGAATCAATTTTTTATTTCTAGATTCTGAAATAACTTTTTCTTGGAATCCAGTTTGCTCGTCAATTTCTACTTGATAGGTCAATCCTTGTTCTATGTTTTCATAAACAATTTTTCCTGCAAATTCTGAAACAATAACACCATTAAACGGATCCCATTTACAAATTACAGCATCCTTTTTTATTTTAGCTCCATTTTTGATTTGGAGTGATGAACCATAAGGAATGTTATTTGTACTTAAAACACTTTTCGTTTTAGGGTCTAAAACTTTGATTTCAGAAGTTCGAGAAATTACGATTACAGCATCTTCACCGTCAGCGTCTTTTCCTTTTACTGTTTTTAAATCTTCAATTTCAGCTATCCCGTCGAACTTCGCAATCAATTTATTTTCTTCAGAAATATTTCCTGCTACTCCACCAACGTGGAATGTTCTAAGGGTCAACTGAGTTCCAGGTTCTCCAATTGACTGTGCTGCGATTACCCCAACTGCTTCACCTCGCTGAACCATTTTACCAGTGGCCAGGTTTCTTCCGTAACATTTTGCACAGATCCCATACTGGGCAGCACAAGTTAATGGTGAACGCACTTCTACAGATTCGATTGGTGCATTTTCAATTAAGGCAACCTGTTCGTCTTTAATCTCTTGTCCAGCCTCAACAATAACCTCATTCGATCTAGGATCAATGACATCTTGAAGCACAACACGACCAAGAATACGTTCCCCTAGTGTTT
>CAZOWC010000165.1:0-2842 GCA_964583375.1 uncultured Flavobacteriaceae bacterium | reverse complement strand
TATTGATCATTTCTTCTTCTTCAATTGTAACGTCTTCTAATTCAATAATTTCATTATGATCCGTTTCTGTTGATTAAATAATAGTTTCTTCAGATTCTTCTTTATATTATTCAACTAGAATTGATTCATAGTCACATTGATTTTTTCATAGGTTTTTAACTTAATTTGCCTCCAAGAGATAAAAAGCATTAGGTAAAGGACATTTATAAAATAAAGTCCTAAATTTTTACTCAGATCAACTCTGGTATTTTTTATTTCCATGGAGATAGAAATTACTTTAATACAACAAAAATAATGTCGCCTAAATATTTAGAAATAAAAAAACCCACAAAAATGGTGGGTTTTAAATTTTTTAAAATCGTCTGCTATTGTAGCCTAAAAGTAATTGGAATACTAAAAGGAACACGAACCGCACGACCTCTTTGTTTTCCGGGGATCATACTTGGCAACTTGGAGATAATGCGTTGCGCCTCTTTTTCCAAGTTTTTGTCTGGACCTCGCATTCGAATATTCGAAATACTCCCGTCTTTAGAAATGATAAAGTTTACATAGACACGTCCTTGGATTCCCATTTCTTGAGCAATTTCAGGATATCTAAAGTTTCTACGGATGTGTTTGTTCATTTGCTCCTGAAAACATTTTCTGCGTTCAGACTTAGCCACTTTTTCACAACCAGGAAAGATTGGCACGTCTTCAATCACAGCAAAAGGTACATCTACATCATCGAATTCTTCCTCTATTTCAACTTCTTCAACCTCGATAATTTCATCTTCATTGGTTTCAGTAGATTCAATTACTGTTTCCTCAACTTCTTCTTCATCTTCTACCACTTCAATCACTTCTGGAGCTGGTGGTGGAGGTGGTGGAGGTGGAGGTGGAGTCTTTAATTGCTCTGTGATTGGAATTTCTTCATCGTCTTCATCCTCAACGTTTAATGCTTCGTAGGCATATACTTTTTCATAAGTTCTCCACTCTATAGCCTGCCATGAAATCAATAAAATCAAAGATAAGCCGATAACAAAATAAAGACTGCTATTTTTGCTTAAATCTGCTTTTTCACTTTTTTTGGGTTGCATAATAAACCAATATTTAGATAGCTAAAATAAAAATAAAACTAAAACAAACAACTTATTCTTTAATAGAATAATATAAAACTCCTTTGATAATGAGCCATGAGACAAGCCCACCTAGTAAATTAGCTTTAAGATCTTGCCAGTCAAAATAGCGCTGAAATAATGGAACCAATTGTAAGGTCTCCAAAAAGGCACCAAGGACAATAGCATAGACCAAAGATTTAGTCATTGGATTAGTCAAAGTGTATAACGCGAAAAAATACAATAAAGTCAAGCCAGAATAGCAAATGAAATGAAGAATAAGATCGCCTCTAAACCATAAGAAACTCCATGGATCAATTTCCGGTGAGGGAGGCTTTAAACTAAAATATACAACTACTAGGGTTGCAAAAATGGCAAGTGATTTGAAAAATCGATCAGCCTGTAACCAGCGATGTATAGGCTTCTGCATCAAGAAGATTTTGAATCTCAGCTGTATCACAGAGTTTAATTTTTATCATCCACCCAGAACCATAAGCGTCTTCATTTATGGTTTCAGGGGTATCTTCCAAGTCTTTGTTAAAGGCAATAATTGTTCCAGAAAGGGGCATAAAAAGATCAGAAACAGTTTTTACTGCTTCTACTGTACCAAAAATAGACTCAGCCTCTAATTTTTCATCCAATGTTTCTACTTCAACATAAACAATATCGCCAAGTTCTCCTTGGGCAAAATCAGTAATTCCAATAGTTGCTTCATCGCCTTCAATCCTAACCCATTCGTGGTCTTTGGTGTATTTTAAATCTTCTGGTACATTCATTTTAGTCGTCTTAATACACAAATGTAAAAGAAATCTGGAATTACTAATGACTTTAGTTTCCAAAGTTATAACGAACTGTAAAACCAGAACGAATACTCGTCTGAGGGAAAGCAGTTGAGATAGCAAACTCAGAGAAATTATGATCGTAGAAAAACAGGGCGGTAAGGTTTCTGGATAGGGCATAATCCGCGTTAATTTTAATAGCGAGGATACGTTGTCCTGCGGTAACTTGATTGTTATCGTACTCTAAGTTCCTCAATACAGTTACATTATCTCTGTACGAAATGTCTGCCCTGATATTCAAATCGCCCTTGAGTATCACTCTCCTTCCTCCAAAATTAGTCCTGAATCGAATATCTTTGACCCGATATCCTAAACCAGCAACATATTCGTCACCACTTGATTCAGTTATCAAATTATTGTCTAAACTCAAGGAAATTGCACGCTCTTTCCTCAATTCAGCAAGCAACTTTAAGGAGTTATTCATCTCCACATCCAAGCGTAGTAGCGGATTGAATTGTTCTACTAGATTGACGTTTGAGTATAATCGTTCGGTAATCACATTCCCCAATTTATCTATTCTATTAGGCTGATTTGGATCAAATTCAAAGTTGGATTGGAAATTTGTTACGGTGTAGCTGGCCCGATAAGCATGATTGATCGATAAACGAGAAAATATTTTTGAAAGGGATTTGATATCGGTGAGTCCAGTAAACTTTAGATTCCAATTGGGTAAGGGTGCACCACGCACTGGGCTAAGATTAATTTTATCTGGACTTTGGCCCGTGTATGCTGAGA
The DNA here is from genome assembly GCA_964583375.1 of uncultured Flavobacteriaceae bacterium. GTDB lineage: Bacteria > Bacteroidota > Bacteroidia > Flavobacteriales > Flavobacteriaceae > MS024-2A. The sequence goes on along the minus strand of CAZOWC010000165.1, from coordinate 174 downwards.
GAAAAGAATTGAGTAAAACCTCTTGTTGACTCTTGCCATAGCCTAAGGGATAACCCTCATCGTTGACTCCCATTCCATCAAAAGGGCTGTTTAGTGCTAGGCGCTCAGCAATTTTAAGACGGCTGGATCTAAAGTTTTCAAAATTACTACTTATCGAACCCCTAGATGGATTAA
>CAZOWC010000164.1:0-2929 GCA_964583375.1 uncultured Flavobacteriaceae bacterium | reverse complement strand
CGTTTTTGGAGCCTTTTTATCCTTTGTTCCCAACGGTTCTGAATTTATCAAAGATTACATCAAACCCTTTGGAACAATTTTTATCAATCTACTAAAGTTGATAGCCGTTCCTCTAATCTTAGCTTCACTGATTAAAGGTGTTTCGGATTTAAAGGATATTTCCAAACTCTCTCAAATGGGAGGACGAACTATACTTACCTATCTGATTACTACCTTGACTGCAGTAACCATCGGACTCATACTCGTGAATGTTATACAACCGGGTAAATCCATCAGTGTTGAAACCCGAAATGAACTCGTTCAAGCATATTCTACCAATACACAGGAAAAACAAGCTGCAGCAGCCAAACAAAAAGAAGCAGGCCCTCTAAACGCACTAGTTGAAATGGTACCTTCCAATATCTTTTTGGCGGCTTCTAACAACCGCAACATGCTTCAAGTCATCTTTTTTGCGCTATTTTTTGGTATCGGAATGATTTTATTACCACCTAAAAAAATCAAACCCGTAAAAAAATTCTTTGATTCTTTTAATAACATCATACTCAAACTGATTGATATGATCATGCTGGCAGCACCCTATGGAGTTTTTGCCCTCTTAGCAGCTTTGGTTGTTGAAGCACCAAGCTTGGAGCTATTTCAGGCTCTTGCACTTTATGCAATTACCCTATTGATAGGACTTGCGTCTATGATAGTGGTTTATATAATGATTATTCGGGTGTTTACTAATAAGAAAGTTGACTTTTTTATGAAGGGAATTGCTCCCGCTCAACTGTTGGCATTTTCTACAAGTTCAAGTGCTGCAACTTTACCTGTAACCATGGAATGTGTTGAAGAAAACCTTGGGGTAGACGAGGAGGTGGCTAGTTTTGTACTGCCCATAGGAGCCACCATTAATATGGACGGGACTTCCGTTTATCAGGGGGTAGCAGCGGTATTTATCGCTCAGGCTTTTGGTCTTGACCTTAGTTTAAGTGCTCAATTGGGAATTGTTTTTACCGCAACCTTAGCCTCCATCGGAACAGCCGCTGTTCCAAGCGCAGGGATAGTGATGTTGGTCATTGTACTGGCACAAGCAGGAATACCCGAAGCTGGATTGGCATTAATTTTTGCTATAGACAGACCCTTGGACATGTGCCGTACTGTAGTCAATGTGACTGGCGACGCAGCAGTATCCATGATCGTAGGAAAATCAATCGGCAAATTAAAGTAGCCTATTTCTTAAGTAAATCTCGGATTTCAGTTAGCAACATCTCTTCTTTTGAAGGTGGGGGCGGAGCTGCTGCAACAGTCTCTTCTTGTTTTGTAAGCCTATCCATAGTCTTATTGTACATTTTGACCGCAATAAATATCGCAAAGCTTACAGTTAAAAACGTAATAATATTATTTATAAAAATTCCATAATTGATGGCAACTTCAGCAACATCTCCTTGGGATTCTTTGATGACAATTTTAAAATCAGAAAAATCAACTCCTCCGAGTAGCATCCCTAAAGGAGGCATGACCACATCATTTACCAAAGACTTCACAATGGCACCAAAATAGGTCGCTAAGATTAGACCTACCGCTAAGTCAACTACATTTCCACGGCTAATAAACTTTTTAAACTCTTTCATTTGGGGTGATTTAAATGGATTCATATCAAATAAAACTATAAAAATTTATGCTTAAATTTGGTTTCTGGCAGTGGACATTGATCCAACTTACCAAACCAATTGTAACGTCTTTTTGCAATCCCTCTGTAAATCCAGTTTAATAAAGGCTCTGGAATTGCCTTAAAAATCATAAGCACTCTCCAAAACCCACCCAAGACACCCACTACCTCAAAAACTACTGCAGATTCTGCCAAAGGACTTTTTTGCTGATCCCAAATGAGAACTGAATCCAAATTTGAAAGGTCAAAGCCGGTAGCAACTACCATTTCTTTAGCTTTAGGGCTTTCCAAAGAAGCAAAACGCAGTCGATCTTTTGTATCCCAACGACATAAATTACGAACCCAAAAATTGCAAAAAACACAATATCCGTCGTAAAAAACTATAAGCGGTTTCATTTTACTTTTTTAGCTGACTTGACCAGTTCAAGCAGATCAAGGCTGACTTGGGTTGTAAAAGCACCATAATTGACGGTGGCTTTTTGCTTTTCAATAGCATCGATACTACCTACAGAACGACCGTCAAAGAGTCGAACTTGGTCGCCAACTGCAAGGGTAGGCTTGGGCTGTTCCACCTCTTCAACTTGCTTTTTCTGTTTTTTCTTTTCCTTACGCACTTTGACCAGGTCTTTTTTAACCTGTTCGTCCAGTTTTTTCTTTTGCTCTCGGTCTTTTTTTGCCACCGCTGCCGTTTTACGTTTGCGCTTGGCGTTTTCTGTTTCAACGATACGAAGCAATTCTGATATCAAAGGACGCTTTTTATTGTTAGTAAAATAGCTTTCAGCAAGCTCATTGACCTTATTTCCCAGAACAATCATCCGCTGATTATTATCAAAAAGTTCTTGATAGCTAGTCAATTTTACCTTGAGTTTGGAATTCATGGTTTGCATCTTATCGGATTCACTCTTTACCATATCTTCCTTTTTTTTAAGTGATTTTTCAGTCTTCATAATAGCTGAACGCTCTTTTTGAAGCTTGGCGATGGTTGCGTCGAAACGCACTTTTCCCCGTTCTATTTTCTTTTTAGCTCGATTGATCAAATTAAAGGGCAAGCCGTTTTTTTGTGCCACCTCAAAAGTGAATGAACTTCCTGCTTCACCCATAACCAACTTAAAAACCGGTTCTAGTGTTTTGTTGTCGAACTGCATATTGGCATTGACCATAGCGGGTAATTCATTTGCCAAAGCCTTTAAATTAGAATAATGGGTAGTAATCAATCCAAATGCTTCACGCTCGTAAAAATCTTCCAACATCACTTCTGCCAATGCTCCTCCAAGTTCT
>CAZOWC010000163.1:0-2974 GCA_964583375.1 uncultured Flavobacteriaceae bacterium | reverse complement strand
GGATTGATGATTATGATAACTTTTATGTTAATGGATTTTTAATTGGATCAACAGATTGTTTTAATTGTAAAAGAAATTATATAATTCCCAAAGAATTTTTAAAAAAGGAAAATATATTTACATTTTTTGTTGTAGACAAAAACGGTCCAGGGGGAATATTAAGTTCAATATTACTGAAAAGTAAGAACATAACGATTGACATTTCCAATCAATGGTCTTATAAAAAATTACTCGAGTTACAAATGCTGGTTACATTAAAAAACAACATTGACAGCAAATCATTTTTTAATAAGTCTGATTATAAATTCTATGATTTGGCAGGAAATAAACTTAGCTTTAAAAGCTTGATGGTTAAAAATGATAATTCGAATGTAATTATCTTACTTGTATTGACAGTAATCCTTCTCTTTATAATTCTTTTGTTCTTATTTTATAGATTCAATAAAAAAAATAAACCGTCAATCAACGAAACTATTATAATAGATCGTATTCCAAAATTTATATTTATACGTGCTGATAGAGCTAATCATAAAATTTTTATTGATGATATTTTATCAGTAGAAGGGAAAAAGGATTATGTTAAACTTCAGTTGGAATCAAAATCGTATTTAGTCAGAAAAAATTTGAAGACCTTTTTGTTGGATTTGCCAAGCTCAAAATTTGCTCGAATCAGTAAATCTGTAGCTGTTAATCTTGGAAAGATATCGAAAATTGAAAAAAATATCATCTATCTGGATTCCGGAGAATATCATATAGTAAGTAAGAACTATGTCAAAGACATTAATGATCTATTTATAAGATAATAAAATAGCATAAGATGCTTCAAGTACTCATAAATAATCATTTTGTATACGAACATACACTATGTTGTATTTATAAATTTCATTAAATCATCAATTTTTCTTAATATTAAATTATCTATCCTCCGCTATTTTGAGGTTTGAATTTAACTTACTAATTATATAATTACTTGAAACCATTTTCTAATATAGCTGCTTTCTTTTTGCCTTTTGTACTATTCCATAATGGAATTGTAGCTCAAGAAAACTACATCGAGCAAATTCAAGGTAGTGATTATAAATTACCAATGCAGTTTATCTCCTCTGGTAATTTTACAATGGGAAGTCCAAAATTTGAGCAGGGACATTTTGGAGACGAAGGCCCTCAACACCAGGTTTCGGTTGATGGATTTTGGATGGGGCAGTTTGAAATCACTTGGGATCTATACAATCTTTTTGTAAGTCGTGAGTTGGATGGAAATCAAATTTCTAATGCAGAAGGTTCAGAGGTAAACATAGATGTTGATGGAGTATCAGGTGCTACCACTCCCTACGTTGAAATGAGTTTTGGAATGGGAATCGATAATTATCCTGCGATCTGCATGACTCAACTAGCAGCAGTTAAATTTTGTGAATGGCTCTCTGCAATGACAGGGCGTTTTTATCGCTTACCCACTGAAGCAGAATGGGAATATGCTTGTAGGGCCGGAACGGAAACTGCTTTTAGCTTCGGAGATAACAGTAATCAATTGGAAGAATACGCATGGTATGCGGAAAACAGCAATGACAAATACCATGAGGTGGGAAGTAAAAAACCGAATCCTTGGGGCTTATATGATATGCATGGAAATGTTGCAGAATGGACATTAGATTATTATATTCCTAGTGTTTATGGACAACGTATAGCTGGAGTGACAAATCCATTGGCAGAAGGACAAAAAGTTTATCCTAAAACAGTTCGCGGAGGTTCTTGGATGGATAGTCCAAACCGATTGCGATCTGCTGCAAGGCGACCTTCTAGTAAAAAATGGAAAAAACGCGACCCCCAGATTCCAAAAAGCAAATGGTGGCATACTGATGCGCCCTTTGTTGGATTTAGAATAGTACGTCCCTTAAAAATACCAAGTGAAAAAGAAATGAAAAAATATTGGAAATACGAATAAATAAAATAAACTAGAAATCATGAAAAACAACAAAAACGAATCAAGACGTGAATTTGTCCAGAAAACAGCTATGGCTGCTGGAGCCTTACTTACAGTTCCTATGGGTGTAGACGGAATGGCTAGAGTTCACGGTGAGCAAAAATTAAAATTAGCATTAGTAGGATGTGGAGGACGCGGTTCTGGAGCAACAGTTCAAGCACTTACTGCTGATGAAAATGTGGAACTTGTGGCAATGGCTGATGCTTTTGCCGATCGAATTGAAAGAAGCTTAAAAGGTATTCAGGACCATTTTGATGGAGAGAAAAAAATCAATGTCAAAGAAAAACATCGTTTTGTAGGATTTGATGCATACAAAAAAGCGATTGATATGGCTGATGTAGTTATTTTGACGACTCCTCCTGGTTTTAGACCTTATCACTTTGAATATGCCATTGCCAACGACAAGCATGTGTTTATGGAAAAACCTGTAGCTACTGACCCGGTAGGTATTAGAAAAGTTTTGGAAACTGCCAAGCTTGCGAAAGCAAAAAAACTCAATGTAGTTGTAGGGCTTCAAAGACATTACCAGTCTAAGTATATCGATCTAAAACAGCGAATAGACTCCGGAGCTATTGGACAGATCCGAAGTGGTCAAGTGTATTGGAACGACGCTGGGGTATGGGTAAAAAAGCGTAAACCAGGGCAGACGGAATTGGAATATCAAATGCGAAATTGGTATTATTTCAACTGGTTGTGTGGAGATCACATCTTAGAACAGCACATCCACAATATTGATGTAGCCAACTGGTTTATCGGAGATTATCCCGTCTCAGCCCAAGGAATGGGAGGTCGCCAAGTAAGAAACGGCAAGGATCACGGAGAAATATTCGATCATCACTTTGTAGAGTTTACTTATGCAAGTGGTGCTGTTATAGCTAGTCAATGTCGACATATACCAGGTACTATGAGTCGTGTAGACGAGGTATTTCAAGGAACTAAAGGAAGTGTAGATATCGGTGGGGGACGTATCATTAACAAAAAAGGAGAAAGTAC
>CAZOWC010000162.1:0-2995 GCA_964583375.1 uncultured Flavobacteriaceae bacterium | reverse complement strand
CTCATACATCTAGACCTATATTGACAACTCATTCTTCCCAACCCAGGTTTAGTACCTTCTGTTATTATTGCCGTTCTACCGATTGTTAACAATCTATCTTGATAATTTTTACTAATAGATGACTGAAGATGATCCTCCACACAAGTCAGTTCCATTGGCTTTAGATAATTTCCATCTGGAAACTGAGGAAGTCCCACATTTTGACCACTAACTCCAATGTAACCTTCAACATAGTTATACCAAGGAGCCAAATCTTTATATCTAATTGGCCAATCTATAGCTACACCATCCTTCAGATTTGCCTCAAAATCAAAGTCTGTTAGGCGATAAGATTGTCTTCCCCAAGTAAGGGATCTTCCACCTACATGGTATCCGCGCATCCAATCAAAACGTTGTGTTTCGTTGTAAGGGTGCTCAATATCATTAACGAAAAAATGTTTTCTAGATTCAGTTGTTGTATAGCCGGTTCGGCTTTGTTTTCCTTGAATTTTTCTTGTCTCATTTGTAATTACATCTCCAGATTTGTAATCCCAAGGATCATCATTAATTGTAGGGTAGTCTTCGATATGTTTCACCATTCTACCGCGCTCAAGAACGAGTGTTTTTAATCCTTTTTCACATAACTCTTTAGCTGCCCAACCACCAGTTACTCCGGTCCCAACAACAATAGCATCATAGTTTGTATCCATTAAATTTGTTTTTTGTCTTCAAGTAAACTCAAATATAAATATTTTTAGTTTTAATTCTAATATTATAGATATATTTAGTCAGATTTATGTCTTTGCACTGCAAGGCATTACAGTACATAAAAAAGACAATAACAACTAGAAATAGTTTAATATATTTAAACCAAATAACACTTTTACAATGAGATCTTTTATTTCCCTAATTATTCTAGCTTTAATTTTTTCTTGCCAAAACCCAAAAAAATCTTCTCCTACTGCCGAGCCATTTTTTAAAATGTCTTTAGCACAGTGGTCTTTTAACAGGAGTTTTCGTTCTGGAGGAGTCTCCCCTTATGAGTTTGCAAGACTCGCAAGTGAATTGGGTTTCGAAGGCCTTGAATATGTAAATCAACTCTATCCAGACGTAATGGATAGTGAGAATAAAAAAGCTGCGATAACTGGTTTTGTTGAAAAAAATAATGCCCTTGCCGCACAGTATAAATTACAGAATGTTTTAATCATGATTGACTCAGAGGGTGATCTTGCCAGTTCTGATGAAAATACACGATCAGAAGCTATCGCCAATCACAAACTTTGGATTGATGCTGCAAACCAAATGGGATGTAGTGCAGTGCGTTTAAATCTCTTTGGAGAAAGTGATCCCGAAAAATGGGTTGCTAACTCCATTCTGAGTTTAACTGACCTCGCTGACTACGCTGCAGATAAAAGCATCAACGTAATAGTAGAAAATCACGGACGTTTGAGTTCAAATGTTCCTGTGCTGATGAAAGTTATCAATGGAACTGCAAAATCCAATTGCGGTACACTTCCTGATTTTGGAAACTTTTGTATCGCTGAAGAGGGTTATGGTTCTCTGTTTGACGGAAGTTGCAAGGAGTTTTACGATCCTTACAAAGGCATTTCAGAGATGATCGTAAAAGCCTTCGGTGTAAGTGCCAAATCCTACAATTTTGACGAAGAAGGGAACGAAACTACTTTAGATTACAACCGTTTATTAAAAATTGTAAAAGATGCTGGATACACTGGTTTTGTCGGTGTTGAATACGAGGGCGATCGTCTTTCAGAAGAGGAGGGGATAATCGCTACAAAAATACTTCTTGAAAACATTGGAGCTAAACTCTAAAAATGAAGTTGACGACTAAACTTCAGCTCTCACTTTTATTTTTTCTTGAATTCTTTATCTGGGGAGGATGGTTTGTTACTATGGGTACCTTTTTATCCCAGAGTTTTAACGCAAGTGGAAGTCAACTTGCTATGGCATATGAAACGCAGTCTATTGGAGCAATAATTGCACCATTTGTCATTGGGCTTATTGCAGATCGGTATTTTGCAGCTCAAAAAATCTTAGGAATACTGCATCTAGCTGGTGCTTGGCTTTTGTTTTTAGCTGGAGTTTCTGAAAATTTTTCAAGTTTTTACCCATATATTTTTGTGTATATGCTCTTGTATATGCCTACTCTTTCTTTGTCGAATGCTATTGCCTTCCATCAAATGGAAAATCCTTCCAAAGAATTTGCCCCCATTCGTGTTTTGGGAAGTCTTGGCTGGATTATCGCAGGGTTTTTAATAGGATATTTCGCATGGGAAAGCAGTCAGGTTTTAAAATATACTTTTTATATGACTTCAGTTGCCTCAGCACTTCTTGGAGTCTATAGTTTTTTTCTGCCCAATACCCCTCCTAAAATAAAGCCAGACCAAAAGGTAAGTTTAAAGTCAATTTTAGGACTAGATGCACTCATTTTATTTAAAGACCGTAGTTATTTGATTTTCTTTATCGCCTCTGTCTTAGTATGTATTCCATTGGCTTTCTATTATCAACACGCCAATCAATTTTTAAATGAAGTAGGAATGAAAGCTGCTGCTTCTAAAATGATTTTTGGTCAGATATCTGAGGTGCTTTTTCTCTTACTACTCCCTATATTCTTAAATCGCTTTGGTCTAAAAAAAGTCTTGGTTTTTGGAGTACTCGCTTGGGGGCTTCGCTACCTTCTATTTGCTTATGGTGATGTAGGTCAGAATGTATGGATGCTTTTATTTGGAATTATTTTACACGGCATTTGTTATGATTTTTTCTTTGTCTCGGGTCAGATCTATACTGACTTTAAAGCGGGAGAACAATACAAAAGTGCTGCACAAGGCCTAATAACCCTAGCTACCTATGGTGTTGGAATGCTTATTGGCTTCCGGCTAGCAGGTTGGCTGACTGATCAATATGTAAGCGATAGTGGACACTTTTGGAATGAAATATGGATTCAACCAGCTATTTTTTCTTTTGTTATTTTAATCTTATTTTTATTTTTTTTTAAAAA
>CAZOWC010000161.1:0-3012 GCA_964583375.1 uncultured Flavobacteriaceae bacterium | reverse complement strand
GCCAAAAACGTGAAAAAGAGCTGAATAAGGCACGTAAAAATGTTCCATTTCCAGGTTGGGATATGCTAGATTCTGAAAAACAAGAAATATCTGCTCAAGTGATTTTGACTATCGAAGATCAGCAAGGAAATGTAATTAATAAAGTCAAGCAAAAAGCCTCTAAGGGTAGTCATAGAATCGTATGGAATTTAGAGCATTTTAATCCATTTGCAATTTCAATGAGTGGCCGATCAAGAAGAGGTGGTGGAGCTTTAGCGACTCCTGGTACTTATCAAGCTACTCTTTATCTAGAAAAAGACGGTACAGTAACTAAACTTGACGGTCCGATACGCTTTGAAGTAAAGCCCATAAGAGAGGGGGTTCTTAAAGGAGCTAGCTATGCAGAATACAACACTTTCCGTACTGATTTGAACTCTTTTATTCAGCAGATTAGTGAAGTTCAAGATGAATTTGGACAAAGCAAGAAAAAGCTCAAGGCGTTAAGTACTGCGGTTGACCGTTCTCAGCTCGCTCCAGGTTCTATAGAGCCCAAACTCGCCGACTTAAAAGTTGCTATAGCTGCAGTCGATACAATGCTTGAAGGAAGCCCTTCTAGAGAAGAGATAGGAGAGCGAAATCCTTCTGGAGTTCAAAGGTATTTATACAATGCCTTAGATGGGATGGATCATTCTTATGGACCAACGGCCTTACACAAGAATAGTCTTGAAATTGCGAAAAGTATGTTTGTAAAAGTGGAAACCGCAGTAGATAAAATAGTCAATTCGATGATTCCCGAAATAGAAGAAGCCTTAAAAGCGGCTGACGCTCCTTATATAGCAAATTAACGATTAGCATATTACCTTAAAAAGACCTCTCAATGAGGTCTTTTTTATTTTATACTAGTGGCAAGGTGGGGGATAACTCAAAACATTCCAAATGGAAGAAAGGTATCGCGGCCAAAAGATGATCAAAGATGTCTGAAGAAATACCTTCGTAGTTGGTCCAAACCTTGTCTTTGCTGAAAGCGTAAATTTCTAAAGGAACCCCTTGTGCAGTTGGAACTAACTGACGACACATTACCGTCATGTTTTGGTTGATTTGATCGTGTGTCTGTAGGTAGGCTTGAGTATAATATCTAAAAAGTCCTAAGTTGGTAAAGTTTCTTCCATTGATCAGTAGACTTTTATCTGTTTTTTGAGCAGTGTTGGAGGCTTCAATTTCTTTCTGACGTTCCTCAATTAAGGGAGCTATACGATCAATTTTCTTCAATTCTGAAATTTCGTCAGGCTTCAAAAAACGAATACTAGTAGATTTTATCAATAAAGATTTTTTAATCCTTCTACCTGAAGATTCGCTCATCCCTCTCCAGTTGATAAAAGAATCAGAGATTAACTTATAGGTAGGGATGGAGGTAATGGTTTTATCAAAATTTTGAACCTGTACAGTAGAAAGACTGATTGAAATAACATCGCCGTCTGCATTACTGTTTGGCATACTGATCCAGTCTCCAATTCGCACGGTATCATTTACCGTAATCTGAACACTAGCGACAAAACCGAGTATGGTATCTTTAAAAATAAACAATAGAACCGCCGAAAGTGCACCAAGTGTGGTTAAAAAAGATCCAATATCCTTACCTGTAAGTACCGATAGAATTAAAATCCCCCCTATAAACCATAAAAAAATCATGAATACCTGAAGGTAACTGTCTAAAGGTTTATCTTTAAATGAGGCTAGTGTTTTGAGATAGTCGTTTACCGATTTTAATACTGCTCGAATTAAGGCAATGATCAGTACTATGAGCAAGGCCTCAGTAATATTCTGTACAAAAGCCGCAAAGTCTTGACTGATGTCTGTAAAAAGAGTCGGTAAGGTCTCATAGTAAAGAAAGAGTACAGGGAGGTAGGAAAGGACTTTTGGGACTTTATTCTGAATAAGAATATCGTCAAATTTAGATGCTGTACGCCTAGCAAACCTAATAAAAAAACCAGCAATGACTTTTCTTGTAATCCAGAAAATAATACGTCCTAGTACCAGGAATAAAATCAACGATAAAATCAATGCAAAACCACTGGACCAAAATTCAGAAAGACCTCTATCGCTGAATAATTCTGCCACAATGGATTTAAGGTTTAAAATATTCATGGGTTAAATTTTGAGATAAAATTACATTTAACTTTTCACTTTACTGTATTTGATCTCCAATTTCGCTAATGGCATTAGCCAGATCCACAAAGTCTTGCTGTTTGGTATTTGGATTTATCAGTACTGTTCTTAAAAAACGTTTTCCTTGAAATACACATGAAGTAATATAGAAAGTACCGCTATTGATCAATTCATAACGCAAGGCGAGTTGATCTTGATCACTTAGCTGATCAGGGCGAAATTGAAAGCATAAGATATTGGATTCAGGAGGATAGGGACAATAAAAGTCTTCTAAACTATTGAGGTAGTTGTAAAGATTACGTGCCTGCTGAAAACTGTGCTCTATAAATGCTGTCATCGCGTCTTCTCCTTGAAGTGCAAAGCTCCAAAACAGCTTGGTGCCTAAAGCCGATTTTGTACATTCAACAGTAAAGGGCATGGAGTCCATACCGATTACTTCATTTTCATGAAAAACATAGCTTCCTTTTTGACGAAAGTTATTCCATTGATGCTCTTGATTTTTAAAAAGAACAGCGGTGCAAAGTGCGGGTACTTGTAGCATTTTATGCGCATCCCAGATAAGGCTATCAGCTCTTTCTATACCACTAACTTTACTTTTTTCTTTTTTAGAGAGAAGTGCAACTGCTCCATGGGCTCCATCGACATGAAACCATAATTTATGCTTTTCACAGAAATCTGCCATCTCATCTAAGGGGTCAAATAGTCCTGAGGAAGTAGCGCAAGCATTGGCTACTACCACCATGACACGTTTGTTTTCTTTCTTTACTTGTTTAAAAACGGGTTCTAAATGCTCGGTTAGAATTACTTCATTAGCGTCTACAGGTACTGGCACAAAAGCATTTTTACCCATCCCCATGATGGATAAGG
>CAZOWC010000160.1:0-3033 GCA_964583375.1 uncultured Flavobacteriaceae bacterium | reverse complement strand
GTATGATGATCTGGAAGTCAGAGATGATGGTTTTTCGGTTACCTTAAACTTTGGAGACACTCCAGAGCACTTAGTTATACCTTATGGAGCTATTCTAACTTTTGTGGACCCTTCGGTAGAATTTGGCTTGAGATTTGAGTCCAGCGAAGAAGAAGATAGCAATGATGAACCAGCAGTTTTTAGTTCGGAAGACGCCGATATTAAAAAAGCAGATACGGAAACTGGACAAATTGTCAGTCTTGATAGTTTTCGCAAGTAAATATTTTAAACAAAAATCGCATTTCTGATAAAATATATGTCAACAAAACCAAAAAAACGATCGCTTACCCTAAAAGGGCATCGAACATCTGTTAGCCTAGAGGATAAATTCTGGAACGAGTTTTGCAAATTAGCGTATAGAAAAAAAATTAGTGTCAACGAATTAGCTTCTCAATTAGACGAAACTCGCGAATTAAACTCTATTAGCTTGGCATCATTGATCAGGGATTTAGTATTAGCCGATTTACTCAAAAGAGTTGAAAATACCTAATTTTATCCAAGTACAGCAAGGCTCGGAAAGGTCTCCAAAAGCCAAAAAGAGATCGAAGAAAAACCTCCCGTTAACATTAATAGACCAACTGTCCAAAGCAATAGACCCATTATGCGTTCTATTAGCTGAAAGTACTGTTTAAAAAAGCTAAGAACGCCATCAAGCCTATTAATAAAAAACGCAAAAATTAAAAACGGTATTCCTAGGCCAATTGCATAAAAAGCCAAAAGAACAGTGCCTTTTACAATTGATCCATTTGAGGCAGCCAGGCTCAAAATAGCCCCCAACTGTGGGCCAATGCAGGGCGTCCAACCAAAAGCAAAAGCAAGGCCAAGAACATATGAGCCAAAAGCTGTTCCTTGGTAGTTGCCAACTTCAAAACGAGCCTCTCTGTCCAAGAAATGTAAACGATAAATATCCAAAAAATGCAGACCGAATAGCATAATCGCAAAGCCAGCTATCGTATTTAACAGTGCTTGATATTCAAAAAACACCGCTCCAATTGCTGATGCAGAAAATCCCAAAAAGACAAATACAGTTGATAACCCCAAAACAAAAAATAATGCCGTCAAAACAATTTTTTGGCGGCCTTTTTTATTATCAACATCAGTCAAAGCAACGCCACTCATATAAGCTAGGTAAGGAGGAACAATAGGAAGAACGCAAGGACTCAAGAAAGAGATTAAGCCTGCAAAAAGCGCCACAAAGAGAGCAGGCAGTAAACTCGCATCAATTATATCGATTCCAAACATATCGTCTTCTTATTTTAGAAATGAAAAAAGGTCACGCTGTACATATTAATCTAGCGTTACTAAAGTATTTTAAAGGTCTGATTATTTATTTTAGGAGAAGTAGCTTGATAGAGCTAGACACGAGAGGACTACTCTGTCCCCTGCCAGTCTTGAAATTACGAAAGTTAATTAAAAATATTAATGAAAAAGAAAAAATTAAATTAATAACTGATGACCCAGCAGCAATTGTGGATGTTCCCCACTTTTGTAATGAGCAGAGTTATCGCATACTAGAAAGCCATAAAGAAAATAGCTGGGACGTGTTTATAATTGAACTTTGAAGAAGTTAACTTTTCAAAGACCACCAACCTTTACGCTTTTTTTTCGAATTTTCTTCATCGTTTTCTTGTTCATTAGTGTCAATCTTATCTTTTTCCTGATTTTCTTTTTGCCGTTTGGGTGACCGTTTCTTTTTTTCTTTGTCATCCTGAGGCAATTTTTCAATATTTTTTCCTTTAGCCTCACTCTCAGAAGTCGCTATATTCGCAGCATTTTTTTGATTTAATTGGCTATCTTCAATGCTTGAATTTTTTTCATCTGTGGTGTTGTTAGCATCTTCAAGAATGTCATCCTCTTTTCTTTTCCCCCTTTTATTTTTTTTCTGGGGAGGAACAGTGCTATTGTTTGACAGATTTTCGTCAGAAGAAGAAACCTCATTCGGGTTAGCCTCTGAAGGAAGCTGATGTTCTTCAGAATATTCCTGTTTTGAGTTCACGTCGTCTTCACTGGAAAATGGCTTTTTCTTACGACGACGCCTGCGTCGTTTTTTAGGTTTTTCGTCTTCATCTTTTGAACCTTCTATCACATTTTCTTCTTCTGATAGTTCCATTAGCCCATCAGCTGTAACAAGAGCAGATTCACTTTCATTTAAAATACGTGTTGCAGATTTTAGTTTTTCAATTGAATACTCCGGGCTAACTAAGTTTAAATTTCCTTCTATGCGAACGGATAATCCATAATTCTTCTCAATTGATGCCACGTAATCACGCTTTTGGTTCATAATAAAATTAGCTATACTCACAGGACACTTTACCAGCACTTCTTCTGATCGTTTGCGTACGCCCTCTTCTTCGATTTGGCGCAGTATAGATAAGGATAAATTATCATCTGAGCGAATTAATCCTGTTCCATGACATGATTGACAACTTTGGGTAGTCGCTTCCAACATTCCTGGCCTTAAACGCTGCCTACTCATTTCAAGTAATCCAAACCCTGAAATGCGGCCCACTTGTATTCTAGCTCTATCGGATTTCAACCTATCCTTAATTCTTTTTTCAACGCTCGCATTATTTTTTCTCTCATCCATATCGATATAATCAATTACTATTAAACCGGCTAAATCTCTTAATCGTAGTTGACGAGATATTTCATCAGAAGCCTCTAGATTTGTTTTAAGCGCAGTATCCTCAATCGAACCTTCTTTGGTAGCGCGTCCGGAGTTCACATCAATCGCAACAAGTGCTTCGGTTATGCCAATTACAATGTAACCTCCAGATTTAAGCTGAACGACTGGATTAAACATTGCGCTTAAAAAACTTTCGACCTGATATCTTGCAAAAAGAGGCATCCCATCATTGTAGTGTTTTACATTCTTAGAATGACTGGGCATTATCATTTTCATAAAATCGTTTGCGTTTTGGTAACCACGCTCACCTTCCACAAGGACCTCATCAATATCACGGTTATAAAGATCCCTAATCGATCTCTTTATAA
>CAZOWC010000159.1:0-3037 GCA_964583375.1 uncultured Flavobacteriaceae bacterium | reverse complement strand
TTGGCTCTTCAAAAACTTCCTGAATCTCAAGAAATGCAATAACTAAATCTTGTAGGGGATTTTTACAAACATTCCCCCTATAAATCTACACACTTAAATACAACTATATTTAGTCACTTATCGTTTTAAACATTAGTGGAGTTAAGAGATATATTCATGATGGGGAAAGCTATTACAAACAAGAATAGTGTAACAGCATATTAAAAAAATATTTAATACGGTTGTAAATGGAACGCAATCTTTGTAAAGAGTCCACATTTTACAAATAAACCTAATGAAACATTTATAACAGCACAAATTTACGTTGCCATCACGAAAAATGATACACAAAAATTATATACAGGTTACGATAAAATTTTTGAAAAAAAGTGGGAATTCAGATATGAAGTTTCAATTCTCTCAACATCTTCAACTGCAATTCTTCATTCCCACCTGCTGATTAAACGTACTACAAAATTGTAAATTAAAATTATAGAATTGAATAATATTCAAAACTTAATTCCAATACACATATAATGAAAAACTATTGTTTCAAAAAAGTTGTTTGAACCAAAGAAGCCTTTGAGATTTATTTCCAGAGGCCATAACCATAAACCAATTCAATATTGAGAATTAGTACTGTAAAAATAAAAAAAAATCGCCATTTGATCGGCGTTTTTAATTTTAAATTGATAATAAAAAATTGGTTTGTGGTTGCATATACTTGCTAAATGCAAAGACAATATGTAAATTATAATGTTAATTGAGAATTAATTTTTTTAAAAAGGAATAGGTTTTCAGTTGAAGAATAAAAAAAATAAATCTCTATAAATCAATGTAGTAAACTGAAATAAGAATTGATCAGCCGCAAGTTTATTTTTTGATATTTCACTTACGCCTCTAAATAAAAAAGAAGGAATTGATTTCATATTACCTTATTGCTGAAGAAAAAATATCACAATCAAAACTATTATTAAATAAATCAAGTTTTTTTGTTTTATTAGAAGCGATTTCAAGCTCATTACTGTTAGTATTTTGTTATTCTTAATTGTTGAGGGTTGTTCAGCAGAATTTCAGGTGGAATAAATCCAAGCTCTCTCCCAATATAAATTAACTGCAAAAGCTTCAGAAGGTGGAAATATATACCTTGATGAAGGTTTTTATAACAAGGGAGCTACAATAACAATGGTTTCTAATCGGGAAATATTAGCCCTCTTTCAACCTAAATCAGATTGAGAAATACTCCAGTGGCGATCCACCACAAAAACAACTCGTATAAGTCTTGAGTTTTTGTTAATTTTTATTTTTTCCTTTGCTTGGAATACAAACCAAATACTTCCAGAGCTACCAAGCATCGTCAATATGGCAAAATTCAAGTAACAACTTTTATTACGTTATTTGAGTGCTAATTTCTTTCAATGGTTTTTGCTAGATAGCGAAATCCAAAAAATACCACAAGGATTAATAGTATTGGAATCCATATGCTAGACCCCTCAGATAAAGGGAAAACACTCCAATCAGTACTATTAAATTCATCACTTAATTCTTTCAAATCGTTTTGAGTCATTAAAAGGGAATTTTTCATTGGCTTGTAGTAAATGTTAAAAATAAAAAATTAATGGTAAAGTCTTGGTGAGCCCATAAGATAAAATGCCTTGCATATCATCTTTTTTGTGTTTTAAGCAGTTAATACCCTGCTCAAATCAATTTTACTTGCGAATCGATACCTGCTGTAAGTTTTATATGTTGAGTTCATGGCTGAAGTTTGGTTGCAAATGCATCGCTAACCGCTCATGAAAAGTGAGGTTTTCATTTAAAAACCATTCAAATCTGATATTACCAGATTCTTCAAGATAAAAAAGTGGAGTTAGCCTATCTATGACAAACTTTTTAATTTCATAAATACTATGATGGTTATTGAACTAAAGGTTGATCCGGGGTGAAAAACTTTATAGATCACTTTCGAGGTTTCTTTATTTCTATGATTGATTATGGTTATGAGCTCAGCATACAAAGAAGTTACTGAATCGAACAGCGACTTTAATTCCCAACAAGAACCTCTTTTAATATTTAAGGATATCTTTAAATTGGTATAGCCCTTTTTTGCTATTGCAATCAATCAAATCAAGTTGATTTTTATAGGGAGTTTTCAATTCTCTCCACTGCTTGTTGAGCAATATTAAATAAAAGTCTTTTTCGATTTTCAGAAGTTGCCCTAGGTAAGCCGTATCGATTTGCTTGATGTTACCATTAGTGTAAAATTGACTGGAATATGATTTTTGATCCAAGGAAAAAATATCCAGAGCTGGGTTTGCTTGTTCAATCAAATACTTGTCTGTTGTAGAGGCATATAAAGGTTTGATTTTTCCGCTGAGGTGAACAGCAAAGAGTAAAAAAGGTAATCCAAGAGCAAATCCAAGATAGATTCTCTTGTTTTTTAATGTACTCCAATAATGACTGATAATAAGTGCAACGGGGATAGAAGATGGTAAAATATAGGGATGGATCAAACTTTTGGAAGAGGTAAAGAAAAGCGGAGTCCACAATGCCCAAAAAAGTAAAAATAAAACCCATGGATTTTGAATGCCATCTTTTCCTTTTTTAATTAGCAGACGGACAAATGCGATAGACCAAGGAAGCAGGAACAGTATTAGAAAAGCCCAGACTATACCTATAGGCTGCTGTTTAGGGAAGCCATATTTGTCTCCTTTCCAACCCGAATTAAAATAACGTTCAAAATGTTCACCAACGATAAAATAATCTATAAATCCTGGGCTGTTTATTTCAGCCATGACATACCAAGGAAGAATTAGTGCGAGCATGAGTAAAACACCACCAATCCAAGGAAGTTTATTAAAGGCTTTTTGGATATTTTTGGTGACCAGGGCCCAAAGAAAAATAGGAGGAAGGGTTAATATACCAACTATGGGACCTTTGGAGAGTAGTCCAATTCCCATACCTGCAAAAAAGAGATACCCCCAATAGGGTTTTGTCTCATCGCGAAGGGCTTCCCAGAATCCAAACATGCTCAGAGAGACACCGCAGGTCAAAAAGGTAT